>CATZDQ010000110.1 GCA_958417695.1 uncultured Clostridiaceae bacterium
AACACATGCTTTAGAGGCATATGTTTCTAATATGGCATCGGATTATACAGATGGTTTAGCTGAAAAATCTATTGAGTTGGTATTTAAGAATTTAAGAACCGCTTACCAAGATGGAACAAATAAAGAAGCTAGAGAAAAAATGCATAATGCTAGTACCATTGCAGGTATGGCCTTTACAAATGCTTTCTTAGGTATTAATCACTCTTTAGCACATAAAATTGGTGCAGAATTCCATTTAGCCCATGGTAGAATTAATGCGATTTTACTTCCATATGTTATTAAATATAATGCAAGTAAACCAACCAAATTTGTATCTTTCCCTAAATATGAATATTTTATTGCAGATAAAAAGTATGCAGATATTGCTAGAAGAATGGGATTTGCTGCCTATACTGATGAAGAGGGGGTAAACTCTTTAGTAGAAGAAATTAGAAAGTTAAATACCGATTTAGGTATTCCAAATTCTTTCAAAGAGCAAGGCGTAGACGAGCAAGAATTCTTAGCAAAAGTAGATATGTTAGCAGATAGAGCATTTGAAGATCAATGTACGACTGCTAATCCAAGAGTGCCACTTGTAACAGAACTAAAACAAATTTTATTAGATAGTTACTATGGTAATATATAGAAGATAATACCAATAAAAGAAGTCAGGGATATTTCCTTGATTTCTTTTATTTTACTAGATAGTAAAATTATATAGAAAATAATGTAAAATATATTGACGTTTTCTAATAAGAAATGTAATATGAGAATATATCAAGTAATCTTGTGATATTCTAGAAGGAAAAAGTAGTATAGAATAAGGAGGTAAAAATGGAAGAAAAGAAGAGAAATTGGTGGAAATGGGCAGTTATTTTTGTGATAATCATGATGATTTTAGTATACATGGTTATGATAGGTAGAAAGTGGGTAATTTTAAATAAGGTATATCAGGAAGCTTGTGTTTATAATGAAAAGACAAATTTTTATGAAAGAGTGATTCATTATTCAGGAACAAGTACCATAATAGAAGATATTTATCGTAAAGAGAATAAACAATATAAAAAAACTACTTACTTAGGTTCAAATAATGAACAAAAAGAATATATAGATGGAGAAGAAAGAATCAGTATAAATAGTAATGAGAAGATAGCGACGATTCAAAATGTAAAAGAAGAAATGTATATGCCATTAGTAGAAAATCTTTTAATTAGTAAAGATACTTTCAATAGGTTAGGACAAGCTATACAATGTACAATAAAGGAAGAAAAATGTAATGGTGTAGTTTGTTATCTTATAGACTTTGGAGACGATTATAAAATTTGGGTGGATAAAGAAAATAATTTAATCGTAAGGGAAGCAAATGGTAGTTATATAAATGAAAATGGAGAAGAATATAGTAGTATAAGAGATATAAAGTATAAGCTAGGAACGGTGACAGATGAAGAGGTAAAAAGCCCAGAATTAACAGAGGAGTATAGTATAAGAACAATAGAATAGAAGTTAAAAAGGAACCAGAAGATTTTATTCTTCTGGTTTTTATCATGTGTATTTAAACTTTTAAATATTTTTTTCTTTTGTATATTTTTGTTTAGTTGCCATACCACCTCTGATATGTCGTTCTGCCTTGTTCTGGTCAAGAACTTTCTTGGCTTCATCGGCTAATGCTTTGTCGAACATCGGTAGGATTTTGGTAACATCTTTGTGTACCGTACTCTTTGATGTTCTCATAGCTTTGGCAGTTGCCCGTACAGTTGCTGCATGCTTAATTATGTATGCAGCTTCCTCTTTTGCACGTTCCTCTTTGTAAGTTTGGAATGTGCTCATAAAAGCCTCCTATAAAATGTTTTATGTTACATTGGATATTATACAGTATATAAGTACGAATTTCAATAGAAAGTATGTATAAAAATAGAAGATAGTCAAAAAATGCTAGAAATTATATAACAAAATAAAGGCCTGCGCATTACTACGCAGGTTCTTTTCTGAAATTTGACCATCTCCAAATATGGAGATTTTAAAAGTTAAAGTTTCTCCTTTTTTGAGTGTTATCCACTCATCATAGGAGAGTGTGATTTTTTGTTCTTTGCCATCCTTGTCAACACCGAGGATAGAATATGTTTGATTTCTGCTGGATTCCCGCTCATCTGATTGGAGATTTGCTTCTCCCCAATAAGGAGATTGATTATTTTCAGATGTTTTGACACTTCTTTCATAAAGCCATTTGTCTATCTCGTAGTAATATCTGGTTTGATAGACATCTACATCCTTATATATGGGCACTTCGATTTCTTCTGTATGCCACTTGGTCTCATATATAGGTCTAGTGTCCGTGATTTCTTCAAAATATCCATTTCCTAAATCTATGGTGTCTACTACATATTCTTCATAGTCAATGAGAACTTCTTCTGGTACTTGTATGGTTTGAGAAACATAATCGTCAATTACGGAATCGGTGTGATGGTACTCTCTCCTAGTGTATAAAAGTCTAGCATTTGATGGGAGTTCCCAATCGTCTTCTATAACAGTTTGATAACGTTCTATTTCAATGGAACGCTGCCAAGAGAAATTTTCTATGGTAAGTTCTTTTTCTCTGGGCATAAATAGAAAGACAAGACCAGTAATTGCTAAAACAATGGCTATGGATAAGAAAGTTGCTTTCGCAATGGAGCTGGAAATTAGAATTTTCCAGAGATGTGAAAAATTAAAAGTATGAGAACGAAAAGAAGAACTTTCTTTTGGCAAATCAGGGCCCCATGTTGCATCTTCTTCTATTACTTTTGAAACCTTCTCTAGCTTTTCTTCTCTTTTTTGTTCTTGTTCTTCTGTAAAAGAATTATCTAATAATTCTTCACTTTCTCTTTTACTTCTCATTTTTGCTGCTTTTTGTTGCTGATACTCAAAGTAATTTAAGCAATGAGATGTTCTTGGAGCGCCACATCCTTTACATGAACGATTATTGTCAGAATTAAACTGATTACAGTATTCGCAAAGCCAATCCGGATTCCGATTAATTCTGATAGCTTCTTCGTCAGGAACATATTTGCTGTTTTTAGATGTGTAAAACTGCATGTTGTCTGCTCTCATTTTCGAACAATTGGGGCAAATACGGATGCCTCCACTAATTCCTTTTGTGTTACAGTAATCACAATCCCAAAATCCTTCAATAAGTCTATCCATTTTTTCCTCCTATGATTTTATTTTGATGGAAACTTACTTTTGGTTGCGTACCTATAAAAAATGTTTCTAAGGCACATATATTACTATATAAAACTACATTATGTATATTATAACATACCTTTTCAAAATTCACAATAAATGTAAAAAACTCTAGAATTTAGAAATTCTAAAGTTTTTTCTTATTATTTTTTGTCTAATTTAATATGCACATCTCTTAATTGGTCTTTGGTAACCATGCCAGGAGCACCCATCATTAAATCTTGTGCTTTACTATTCATAGGAAAAGCAATCACATCACGAATACACTCAGAGTCAGTTAATAGCATAAGCATTCTATCAATTCCAGGGGCTATACCAGCATGTGGTGGTGCCCCATATTGAAAAGCATTAAATAAGGCAGGAAATTTACTTTCAATATGTTCTTTAGAATACCCTGCTATTTCAAAAGCTTTTACCATAATTTCTGGGTCATGGTTTCTAACAGCACCAGAAGAAAGTTCAATGCCATTGCAGACAATATCATATTGATAAGCAATGATATCTAAGGGGTTTTTAGAACATAGAGCATCCATACCGCCTTGTGGCATAGAAAAGGGATTGTGATTAAAGGTAATTCCACCATGTTCATCTAATTCATACATGGGAAAATCTACAATCCAACAAAATTGGAAGGAAGAAGTATCTATTAAATTTAAACGTTTTCCAAGTTCTGTACGAATTTGTCCTGCAAGATAGGAGGCCCTTTTTTCTGTATCTGCAATAAAGAAGATGGTATCTTCTGCTTGTAAGTTAGCTAATTTTAATAATTCTTGTTTTTGCTCTTCTGGAATAAATTTATCAATAGGTCCTTTGTAACTTAAGTCAGATTGTACTGCTAAATAACCGAGGCCAGCCATACCAATAGACATAGCATATTCTAATAATTTTTCATGAAAGCCTTTCGTCATTTGACCTGTTATTTTTATACCACGTACCGTTTTTTGATGAAATGGTTTGAAAGTACAGGTTTGGAAGAAGTCTGTTAAATCAACAATGGTTAGAGGGTTTCTTAAATCTGGCTTATCTGTACCATATTTAAGCATAGCATCTTTATAAGAAATACGTGGGAAAGGATATTGAGCTACGGTTTTGTTGGAAAATTCAGTAAAGGTATGGTAAATGACTGGTTCTATTGCTGTAAAAACATCTTCTTGCTGAGCATAACTCATTTCCATATCTAATTGATAGAATTCACCAGGGGCTCTATCTGCTCTGGCATCTTCGTCTCTAAAACAGGGAGCAATTTGGAAGTATTTATCTATACCAGAGACCATTAATAATTGTTTGAATTGTTGTGGTGCTTGTGGCAAAGCATAAAATTTACCGAGGATGAATTCTACTTGGTACTAAATAATCTCTAGCGCCCTCTGGTGAAGAACTGGTTAAAATAGGCGTTTGTACTTCTAAGAATCCTTGTTCTATCATTTGGGTGCGTAAAAACTGTATAACCTTAGCTCTTAGTATTAAGTTGTTTTTTAGAGAGTCATTTCTTAAATCTAAGAAACGATATTGCAAACGTAAATCTTCTCTAACGTCTGTATGGTTATTAATTTCAAAAGGTAAACTTTTGGTACGTTTTCCTAAAATCTCTATAGTTTCAATAAAGATTTCCACAAGACCAGTTGCTAGTTTTTCATTGATGGTTTCTGGGTCTCTTTTTCGAACGGTTCCTTCTACACAAACAGAAGATTCGATAGGAATATGGGAGGCAAAATCAACTTGCTCTTCTCTACCAGAGGTAACGACTTGTGTGATACCATACATATCTCGAATATCTAAAAAAACAACACCTCCTAAATCTCTAATGGTTTGGACAAAGCCTGCAATTTTTACTTTTTTTCCGACATCTTCTAGACGGATGTCGCCACAAGTATGGCTTCTAAACTTGTTCATAAATTTTCACTCCTTTCTTTGAAAGGGACGAAAATGAAAACAAAAAATCGTCCAACTGCATTACTGCAGGGACGAATACATTTCCGCGGTGCCACCCTAACTTAGAAATAAAATTTAAATTTTATTTCTCACTTTCTAAAGAATTGCTCCAATGTGTTAGACAAAGCTATGTTCTTCTAAAAAGGCTCTCAGCGCATCCACCTTTATTCTCTGTTTAGTAACTTTTAGCTTGTCGCCATCTTCATCGCAATAACATATTATGTTATTCTAATATGTTTTCTATTTTACATAGTATATGTGTTTTTGTCAACCTTTATGAAAAAATTTGAAAAAGTTTTGAAAATGGTTATCTAAAACAAAGAGAAAAATAGTGTAAATTTGACAGGAAAGCTAGAATTTCATATAATAGTAAGGAAGAAAAAAATATTATGTAGAGAAATAGGAAAATTTTGTATACGATTTATTTCATAAAAAGAAACCGAGTGCATATATATGTAATAGAAATCATTTTAAGGGGGATTTTTTATGGAATATACAAAAGATGTTGTTTTTAATGTAAAATATGCTGATACGATAGAGCATATAGAATTGGTGAGTCCAAAGTGGACAAGTACAGCCATGAAAGTGATGAAGAGTCATAAGTGGATATGTGTTATTATGACC
>CATZDQ010000111.1 GCA_958417695.1 uncultured Clostridiaceae bacterium
ATGCCTAACCATTTTGCATGATAAATGACCTTTCCTTGTATTGCAGAAAATAGCACACTGTTTTCATCCATTTGATTGTTATGGTCTCCTTTTGTTTTATAATTTTCTCCTTCCTTTTCCTGTATGCGGTGAGTTACTAAATATTGATTTTCTACCATATAGGTAATGATATCTCCTACCTGATAATTTTCTTTTCTTTGGATAATAACCGCTTCTCCTACCATAATTTCTGGTTCCATGCTACCTGATTGTATCAATAAAATATGAAAATCACTATAAGAATTTAAGAGGGAATCGGAGGTTATTTGGTTATATACTACATAAAAAATACCGATTACTAAAAACCATTTTGCCATCTTCTTTTTAATTCGATACATCTTTTTTCTCTCTTTCCCTCTTTTTACTTTATACCGTCTTTGGTTTTTGTTGTATACCGGTTACTACCACATCAAAAGTATAGTTTTGTATATGTTTTGCTTCTTGCGTATCTATCTCATCATTTTGTTTGATTTCTTCTGGGGTTGTTCCTGTTTCATAATTCCAAAGCCAAGAAATCATATATGTTTTTATTTTTTCTTCTTGGTCAGCTGCTATTTGTCCTCTCAATTGGCTTTCTAATTCTTTTAATGAATTATATAAACCATCCTCATAAATAAATTTTAAATTAGTTGGCTTTCCTAACTCATTTTCAAATTTCACAGTATAATCGACACCAGTTTGACAACCTTCTGCGTTAATAACAATTTGAAAAGAACCTTGCGTTCCTGGTGCAATACAATTTTCCTTTAAAGTAGAAGGTGTGCAAGTTTGAGCAAGCGATATATTGGTCATTTGACTACTTTGTCCATTGACTAAGAAATTCCATTTTGCTACATCTATAATTCCTCTTCCTTGTATCTGCATAACATATTTTGAAAATGTCTTTCCTCCTATAAAACACATTAGTAATAATAGCATTGCTAGACTATATACTACTATCTTTTTTATTGGTTTATTATCTTTCATATAACTCCTTTCTAGCTATTGACTTGTTGTGCTTGAATGCACCATCTTTTATGGGACTGATTTTTCACACAAGTAATCAATGTTAATTGGTTTTGCTGCGTCTTTTGCAAATAGAACCAATTATTTTCTTCAATTTGTTGTTTACTACTTACTTTATAAACACGTCTTCCGTTTTCTGTTTGATAAAAAATTTTATCTCCTTTTTGTAGTTTTTCAATATCTTGGAAAAAATGATAATTTCCACCTCGATTATGGGCTGCTAAGCAAACATTCCCATCCCACTTACTAGAATCTTCAAAATGCCCAACCGCCTTTTTCATAGTTTGGTTACTGGTATTTTCTAGAATAGGAGCTTCTAATCCTATTTTAGGAATTTGAATTTTCCATATATTGACTTTTCCCGTTTCTATGGTATGGACCTTTTTTTGCGTACTTACTGCTTCCATGGTTAAGACGATATTGGTTTGTGTTTGTGGTTTTTCTGAAGTTATTTGTTTTTGACAAAAAGTATATAGAAAATAACTAATTGAAAATAAAATGATGGTTCCTATGAGGCAACATAACGAGACACCTCTTCTATGACAGGCTATCATACATATTATTCACCTACCTTTTATAAAATTTTGTAAATTGGCTGATTTGGTTATAGAAAATAACCTTGGTTTGAAACTAAATTTTCTAGATATAAATTGCAATTTAAAATCTGTCGTTATGTTACCATATTTTTCCATGATTGTAAAGCATTTTTCATCGACCTTTTTCTACAAAAAAGTTGGGCACTAAAAATCCAACTCTTACAGAGCTGGATTTTTCGTTTTTTAAGGTTTTATTTTTTTGTAACCTGTCTAGGATACCAATTTATTGCTATTGGCTATAGGCATCGACTCCCTTCTTTTAAACTTCTATTACTCATTTCATTACTTACTAATCTGTATTCTTTAAACTATTTATCATCTATCACGTCCTCTCTTCTTAAACTATTTTTAGTATACAAAATGTCTATGTTCTTTTGGTGAAGATTACTTGAAAAGAATTAGAAAAAAGTTGCTTTAAAAGATTTTCTTTCAAACAACTTTTTTGTTTTTTCTTATTGTGGTATATCTAAATCAAAATAGAATTCTACTCCATTTTCTTTATTAATGGCACCAAAATCATTCCCATAATTATTCATAATGGCTTTTACTAAAGCAAGTCCAATTCCAGTGCCACCATTCTCTCGATTTCTAGAACTATCTACTTTGTAAAATCTTTTCCATATTCTTTCTAAGTCTTCTTCTGCAATATTGTCTCCTGTATTAAAAATAGAAATGCGTACTTTTTGTACATCTGTATGTGGTGTAATGCTTACTTGTATTTGTTTTAATTTATCTATTTCTTTAGCATGTTTTATAGCATTAGTTAAATAGTTAGTAACCACTTGATCTATATAAAATTCATCTGCCCATACATAGACAGGTTCTTGTTTTGGAAAATCCATTTGAATTTTCTTTTCTTCTAACATGACATTACATTTGCGGATTACTTCATTGATTAATTCTACAATATCGAATTTTCCATTATCAAATTCTCTTTTTCCATACTCTAGTTTCATTAGTTCTAATAACTGTTTCACTAATTTATCCATTTTATTAGATTCATCTAATATCACTTCTGCATAAAATCTTCTAGATTCTTCGTCTGTATTCACATTTTCTATAAGGCCCTCTGCATAGCCTTGTATTAAGGCTATTGGTGTTTTTAGTTCATGAGATACATCAGATATAAATTGTTTTCTCATATCATCTATTTGAGATTTTTCTTCTATGTCTTTTTCTAACTCTATATTTGTATTGCGAAGTTGTTTAATGGTAACCTCTAGTTTATTAGACATTAAATTGATACTTTTTCCTAAATCATTAATTTCATCATCTGTATCTTTGACTCTATATTTTTTACTAAAGTCTAATCTTGCCATATTTTTAGCAATTCCATTTAATTCTAAAATTGGCTCTGTAAATTTCTTAGATATAAAAGATGCTAAAATGCCTGCAATGACTATGGCCACACCACCTATTAAAATCAATAAATTATTAGATATCTTTACACTTTCTTGTATAGAGGCTACTGGTATTCTAATATATAATTGATAGCCATTATCTAAGGTAGCTGACAAGAAAATATAATTCATCGCATTTTTTTCATCTATAATTCTACGAATAATTACATTATCTTCTTTGTATATAATCGTATCATTCGATGTCGCATTATTTGTCATCATATTGGTTTTTAATTGACTACTTTGAATTAACTCATTTATCTTATCAATTGATGCACTAAAATTTTTATCTGAACTAAAAATCAAAATGCTTTGATTATTTTGTATTAAAATATCAAAATCATTTTTTAAAGAGATTCGATTTAATTCATCCTCTATGTCAGTATAGCTTTGTCTGTTATTATAATAGTCATTAATTTTATCATAGGCTAATTTAACACTTTTTGTTTTAGATACTAAATAGAAAGTTTCCAAAACCACATTATTAATGATGATTAAAAACATAACAATCACGATGACCACAATACATAAAGAGAAAAATAATCTTACTCGTACAGATTTAAATTTTTCTTTCATTTTTTCCATTTTTTCTTCTCACAACTTCCTTACTATTTTACCTCGAATTTATAGCCTACTCCTCTCATGGTTTCAATATATTTACCTTTTTTTCCTAGTTTATGGCGTATTTTCTTTATATGGCTATCGATTGTCCTAGAATCCCCATAATAGTCATAGTTCCATACGTTGTTTAATATTTTATCTCTTGATAAGGCTATATTCTCATTATCTACTAAATATTTTAATAGTTCATATTCTCTTAAACTTAGGTCTACTTGTTTTCCATCTACTTTTACAGTTCTTCCATCTGCATCTATGACAATACCTCCATAATCTTTTACTTCTTTTTGTTGTGGTTTGGTCCTATTTAAAATAGCTTCTACTCTAGCTACTAAAATCTTAGGGCTAAATGGCTTAGCTATATATTCATCTACCCCTAATTCGAAGCCAAACAACTCATCTTGTTCTTCCCCTCTTGCAGTTAGCATAATAATAGGTACTTTAGAGGTTTGTCTAATTTGACGTAATACAGACCATCCATCTAATTTTGGCATCATAACATCTAACAAGATAATACTGATTTTCGTACTATTTTCTTCAAATACTTTTAGTGCTTCTTCTCCATCTGCCGCTTCTAATACAAAATAGCCCTTTTGCATTAAGAAATCTTTTACTAGTTTACGCATTCTAGATTCATCATCTACAATTAGTACGGTTACATCATTCATTTTCTTTTTCACCCTCACTTTTCTCAAATTATTATACATTATATCCTAGGTATATGTCTATATTGTGAAATTTTTTTAAAAATAACTTGTCCTTTTATCTTATATATTCCTCTTCTCCTATAACAGGTATATCCTTTTCTGTGTCCGTAACCTTTAGCATGCTTCCAACTAATTGATTATACTGATTATTTTGTATATCTTCCTTTGTCTTATATAAAGTTTCTCCTTTTTTCCATAACATACAGGCTTGTATTTCTCCGTCTGCTGCTAATAAAAAAATATTATCTCCGTTTAATTCTCCTACTTTTAATTCTTCTATAGGAACCTTTGGATAAGTATCTAAATAAAAATCCAATAAATCTCTTTCTCTTTTTTCTATCTCCATTTGTCCAATAGCATTTGTATCCTTTATAGTAGCTCCTTTTAACAACAGATTTTCTCTTAAAGCCTCTTTTATGGCAGGTTCTATTTCAAAACTATCATAGAGAACTTCTTTTCCTATAAATGTACTTTCTTTTTCTTGATAATATTGTTTACTATATAATAACCTTCTATATTGATTAGCTAATACTATAATTTCTTCTTTAGAGTCTATCTCTTCCCCTAATTTTTGTATCAATTCTTCTTTTGTTTGCTTCATCTCTTCATAAGTATATAATTCAAAATATTTTTCCTCTTTCGGCATTGTTTCTGCTTGTATACGTTCTTTAAAATCTTGTTGGTAAATGGCGTATAAATAATCTCTTTCTTTTTGCCTAGCACTTTCTAGTGCTTTATTTAAATTTTCTACACTATATTTTTCTTCTAACTCTTCTTGTGATAAATTTGGTATTTGAATATAGCTTTCTAGTTCTTCTCCAAGCTTATCATAAATATTTCCACCTCTATAGGCCGCATCCCCTAATATCATTCTTGTCATAGCCTCTTTTTGCGTATCTTGAACGTTGAAAAGTTCTATTTTTCCATTTCTATATATTCCTACAATTGCACTCATTGGTTCTATTGCAAGTGTTATATTATCCTCTTTTATATCCATAAAAACTATAAGGTGATTCCCTGTAACTTCTATATTTTTTACTAACATTTTTACAATTTTTTTATCGATATCATTTCTTAAGCAAGTAACTGCAAGAGGCTTATCTTGTATTTCTCTTTCCACTATTCTAGTCTGTATATTTACAATTCCCTTTACTTTATATTCTGTTAAAGGGTTTTCTACACTTCCCATTCTAGCATTATATTCTGGATTAATTGCATTTAACATTTTTACTACATAATCTGCAAAATTTCTACAGCAACCTTTTGGTTCTTCTTGCTCTAAACTAATTCCATTATACCCTGGAAATTCAAGTGTAGGCTCTCCGTACCCTAAAATAGTGTTCCACATATCATCCAATACTTTTTCAATGGTCTCTATATCGTTC
>CATZDQ010000112.1 GCA_958417695.1 uncultured Clostridiaceae bacterium
GTGCCAGAGATATTAGAAATATCATAACATTCAATCTTTCTTGGTAATTTGTCTAGTTTTAAAACTTCTTTTAATTCATTTAATACATTATATTTATCTTTCGCTTTATTTTCCAATGTAATTTGTGCATTCTTCTCCGCCATTTCTACTAGACGTAATTTTTCTCCTTTTTGTGGAGATTTAATTTCTACTTTTCTTTGTGCTATGGTGGTTAACCATTCTTCTATTAAAGCTTTATCTTCTATTTCTTCTCTTACCATCACTTTATTGGGTAAAATACTTCTGCCTACATAATATTGTTTAATAAATTCTGATAAAATATGATTATTTTCTTCATCTACTAAATCGCGGAAAAAATAATGTTCTCTGCCTATCATTTTACTTCTTCTTACAAAGAAAATTTCTATACATACTTCTATATCATTTTTGGCAATCCCAATTACATCAATATCATTTTCATTTAAATTAGACACCTTTTGTTTAGCAGAAATTCTTTCAATAGCTATCTTTTTATCTCTTAAATAGGCTGCTTTTTCATATTGCATACTTTTAGCTGCTTCTTCCATTTCTGTTTCTATTTGTCTGCAAAGTGCTTCTGTTTTTCCTTCTAAAATAGAAATAATTTGTTGAATTTGTTCTCTATATTCTTCTTTAGAAATATATCCCATACAAGGAGCAAAGCACTTTTTTATATGATAATTTAAACATGGTCTATCTTTATATTTAAAACTCTTGCACTGTCTAATTTTAAATTTTTCCTTTATAAAATCTACCATCTCTTTTGCCGCACCAGCATTAGCATAAGGTCCAAAATATTTTGCACCATCGTTTAAAAGCCTTCTTGTTATATATACATTTGGGAAATCATCTTTTATATTTACCTTAATATAGGGATAGGTTTTATCATCTTTTAGAAGTACATTAAATTTAGGACTGTTTTTCTTAATTAAATTACACTCTAAAATTAAAGCTTCTGCTTCATTATCTACCACTATATATTCAAAATGGTCTACTAAGGCAACCATATTTTCTATTCTTTTAGTCTTATTATTTTTTCGAAAATACTGTCTTACACGATTTTTTAAAGAAATCGCTTTTCCTACATAAATAATGTTATCGTTTTTATCATGCATAATATATACACCAGGTTTATCTGGTAACTTTTTTAATTCAGCCTCTATATCAAACATATTTTTCTCCTTCATTTTCTATTATGGCATAAATTTGCACAGTTGTAAAGTTAATTGATTAGTGTATAAAAGGCTAGAAATATGTATAAATATAAGAAAAGTAATAGATTTTCTCTATTACTTTCTCAATTCTTCTAATTTATAAATCTCCAAAATTCCAGCCTTCTGCTTTTTCTGGCTTTTCTTGTTTAGACTTTTCTTGTTTTATCATTTTATCTTCTTCTATAACCTGTCGAAATAAGTTTACAATATGTTCAGAAATCACATTTTGAGAATAAGTATTCTCCGTATATTCTGCAATTGCTTTATTATCAAATTGTTTTTCTCCCGTTAATACTTTTTCTACTGCTTCTGCCAAAGCTTGTGCATCATCTACAGGAACCAAAATTCCTAAATTTGTAGTGTAGGTTCCTCTTGTTCCTTCATCTGGTTTCAAAACTTCTTCATTTTTTGAATCTACTTCTTTATTATATTCTTTTTTTATTATTTTGCCAGTGGTATTTAATATATCTGGAATTCCCCCTCCATTTGTTCCTATAACAGGATGTCCACAGGCAGTTCCTTCTATAACTACTAGTCCAAATGGTTCTTCTCTGGAAGGTATTAAAGATACATCACATAAATTTTGTAATGGACATATTACTTCTGGTGTTTGAAGACCTACAAAATGTGTGTTTTTTAATTGTAATTGTTTTGCTTGTTCTTTTAAATCTTTTTCTAATGCTCCTGTGCCTACAATAACAGTTAATACTTCTTTTCCTCTTTTTTGCATATCCTGTTCATAAATTTTTGTGGCATCTAATAGTACGTCAATTCCTTTAAATTGTGCAAATTTTCCAACAAAAAGTACCATTTTATCATATTCCATTGGTATTTTTCCATCTTCTGTTCTATCGGTAGTTAAATTCTCTAATACTTCCTTTTTATTTACATTTTCTATAACATGAAATTTCTCTGGACTATATCCATTTTTTATTAATTCTACTTTCTCAGCTTCTTTAGGAAATAATTTACAAAATTTTTCTTTTTGTGCTTCTGATATAACAATTATCTTTTTTGAGTTTCTGGCAGAGAAGTTAGCTCTATCTATAAAGTAATTGTATTTATCTGCTATTTTTTTTAATTCTATAATTCTTTCCTTTGAAATATCTGGTCTATCTAATTCCCTTTTTATTTTTTGTAATTCTTCAAATGATCTTTCATATCCCATTAAGTCTGTCCCATGTATAGTGGTCACAACTGGAATATCAAATTCTGTTGCTTGTGCTGATAAAAGCCAATTATGTTGAGCATGAATAATATTAGGTTTTGATTCTTCAATTTCTGTTTGTAAGGCTCTTCTAAATGCTTCTTCATATTCTTTTATTTTGTCAAAGCTTGCATTCCAAAAAGTAGCTGTACTTTCTGTATGCGTTGTAAACATTAAATAGTTAAATGCACACTGACCCTCTATTTTTTCTGGATTTTCTGTTTCTCCTGTAAATGGTACCGTATGATACTTTACACCTTTTACTTTTGGATAATTGGTTCTATTGTTGGCTGTAATAATCGTCACATTATGTCCTTCTTTGACGTATCCTTCTGCCTGTGTTGTTACTAAAGCTCCACTCCCTGCTCCATGTACAGGAAAAGCAGTGGCTATTAATATGTTTAATTTTTCTTTTTGGCTCATTTTATGTCTCCTTCTTATATAATTTTAATGATTATAACAGCTTTTTCTGAATTTTTAAAGTATTATCAGATAATTTTTATGCAAAATAAAAAATCAGTTAAAAATTTAACTGATTTTTTCTATAAGAATAGCTTTAAAATAACCAATAATATAGCACCAGGTATTCCTAAGAGACCCACTAATATGGCTGTTAATACATTTAATCCAATATGAAAGGAAAACATTTGACCAATTAAGTTAATCACAAACAGAAGCAATCCTCCTAAAATAGAATTTCCTATTAGTTTTAGGATGCTTTTTAGGGGTAATATAAAAATTCTTCCAAAAAGAAATAAAAATATTATACAAGCTAAATAAATAATTATGGTATTGACATCCAACTTTCATCACCTTTTCCTTTTTTTCTATTATCATAGTATGAAAGTGGTTGGACAAATATGCTTATTTGTTACATAGCTTCTCTAAAACGCATTTCTATTTGGTCAATCATGTCTAATACAATTCCTTGTTTTTTTGCTTTTTTGATTAAATAGTCAATTTTAGCACGACTGGCTTTAATTTGATAAGTATAATAATCAATTAAATCGCCTTCTGCATATTCAAAATTTTTATTAGCTTCTTCTAATTCTTCTCTTGTTTTTAGAATGCTCATGATTAATTCTGTTTGTTTTTCTTGCTGGGTTCTTTCTATAATGGGATGTTCTTTTATATATTCTTCATGCATAGTCTATTCTCCTCTTTACATTATTTTACTTACAGTATATTCCTATTTTTGAAAATTATTCTCTTTTTTGCTTTTATATTAGAATAAAACATTTATTTTTTTAGTGTTTGTATTTTTACTTGTATTTGTTTCATCGCCAGTAGCATTTCTTCTTGTACTGCCTGGTGCCCAATGGCATAGTAGATAATAATCCCAATACTTTGAATAACAAATAAGTTTAAAATATTAGAAGTCAGTAAATTATTGGTTGCTTCTACTACCCCTAATTCTTGTTTTTCCTCTTGTCTATAATGTTTTTGTGATTCAAAAAAAGTGATAAGTTCTGGCAGACTAGTAATGAATCCCAAAGCAATTCCTAGTGCAAATTCTGGAATAGAAAAAACTTGTGCTAAATTTTCTAAAACGTTGCTTAATTGGTTGCCTATTATATACAGTGCCACACTAGTTACTAATAGATATAAGCTATATCTTACTACTAGATTTGTTTTACCTTTTACCCATTTACTTTCTTCTTTAATTTCTTGGTCTATTTGCCCATCTTCTTTTTTTAAATATAGTTTATGCGCATTTCCATTGATATAATAAAATAAAAAAAATAACAGTGCAAAGAACGGTACTAAGAACATAGTAAAGTCTATATGAAATAATAACATCCCCCCTGGTATAGCAATCGTTAAAGCTACCATGACTAAATCTGTTTGTATGGCTCTATTTTTCATAACTTTTTGGTTCTTATTTAAAAATATAGAAAATAAATATTGCACCGTATTAATTATATTAGAACTTAGAATATTATAAATACTGGTTCCTAATAAACCTGCAAATGCAGAAAAAGAAACAGTCAGTAATTCTGGTACAGAAGTAGCAATTCCAGCAATGTTTCCTACTGCTTTTGGAGACAAATTAAGTCCTTCTGCTAATTTCCTTAAAAGTTTGACTAACACATATTTGGCTATTAATACAATTAATAGGGAATATAGTATAAATTTAACAATTTCAAATCCCATTTTTTCTCCTCCTTTTTTATCATTGTTTCCCTTTTTTGGTATTTTATTATAAATTACTTGAATTTTGTATGAAATCATGGTAAAATGGCAACAATTCTTAATAGAAATATTAGCAAAGATAAAAGACTAGTACTAAAATACGTTTTGCAAAGAGAGCCTACGGTTGGTGTAAGTAGGAGAAAGCTTTTTAGGAATCTACTTTTATGGCTTTTTGTGAAAACAAAACCGTTCATGCCCGGTTATCCGCATTCTAAAGTTCTAAGTAAGCTTTTTGTTTATTTAGGAATTAAGGTGGCACCACGAAAGAGGTTTATTTCGTCCTTATGTATAGCATAAGGGCGTTTTTGTTTTTTATAAGAAAGGAGTTTATGTGTATGATAGACATAAAATTTTTAAGAGAGAATCCAGAACTTGTTAAGGAAAATATCCGAAAAAAATTTCAAGACCATAAATTGGTATTAGTGGATGAGGTTTTGGATTTAGATGTCAAAAACAGAGAGGTAAAATTAAAAGGTGATGAACTACGTTCTTCTCGTAATGCTTTGAGTAATCAAATTGGTGCTCTTATGAGAGAAGGGAAAAAAGAGGAAGCACAAGCAATTAAAGCACAAGTACAAAACATTAATGAAAAACTTGCTGAAAATGAAAAATTAGAAGAGCAATATGCCGCAGAAATTCAAGAAAGAATGATGAAGATTCCTAATATGCTACATCCTTCTGTTCCTATTGGAAAAGATGATAGTCAAAATGTAGAAGTTCAAAAGTATGGTGAGCCTATTGTTCCTGATTATGAGATTCCTTACCATGGAGAGATTTTAGAAGCTTTAAATGGTTTAGATTTAGATGCTGCTCGCCGTGTAGCTGGAAATGGTTTTTATTATTTAATGGGTGATATTGCTAGACTACATTCTGCTGTTTTAAGTTATGCTAGAGACTTTATGATTCAAAAAGGCTTTACCTATTGTATTCCACCTTATATGATTCGTAGCGATGTGGTAACTGGTGTTATGAGTTTTGAAGAAATGGATGCTATGATGTATAAAATTGAAGGAGAAGATTT
>CATZDQ010000113.1 GCA_958417695.1 uncultured Clostridiaceae bacterium
AATGGTTCCAATTGGTACCCCTATGAATAGGTCTTCTCCACCTTTTCCATATCTTCTACCACCTTCTCCATTTTTTCCACCTTCTGCTTTAAATTTCTTTTTAAAGCGAAAGTCTATTAAGGTATTGGCATCTGGGTCTACAAAGAAGTATACATCTCCCCCTTTTCCACCATCACCACCATCAGGACCTCCTGCTGCTACATATTTTTCTCTACGAAAGGAAACGGCTCCATTTCCACCATCACCTGATTTGACCATTATTTTTACATAGTCTGTAAACATTTCTTTTCTCCTTTAGATTTTATTTGCTATATCTAATTTCTATACTTTTTACGCAAAGTAATCTAACTGCATAGCTTTTTTTACTTTTCTCATGGTTTCTTTAGCTACAGTTTGTGCTTTTGTAGTACCTTCTAATAAAATTTTATCCACAATTTCTGGATGTTCTTCATAATACCTTCTTTTTTCTCTAATTGGTCTTAAGGTTTCTATAATATTATGTGCTAATTGTTTCTTACAAGCCACACATCCTCTTTTTCCAGCACGACATTCTGCACATACTGTTTCAACTTCTTCTTTGGAACTAAATAATTGATGGTAATACGATACCATACAAATATCAGGATTTCCCAAATCATCTTTTTTTATTCTACTAGGGTCTGTAACTGCGCTCATTACTTTTTTGGTAATTTCTTCTTCTGTATCAGACAAATAAATAGCATTTCCTAAAGATTTTCCCATTTTATCATTTCCATCTAATCCTTTAATTCTTTTTCCACTAGATAAAACTGCTTCTGGTTCTACTAAGACTTCTCCATAGATACTATTAAATTTACGAACAATTTCTCTACATTGTTCTATTAATGGTAATTGGTCTTCTCCTACTGGAACTAGAGCACCTTCAAATGCTGTAATATCTGCCGCTTGGCTAACTGGATATCCTAAAAATCCATAAGTTACACTTTCACCAAACAAATCCTTTTTTTGGGCAATTTCTGTCTTTACAGTTGGATTTCTTTGTAATCTAGCAATCGTTACTAAGTTAGAATAAAATACAGTTAATTCTGCTACTTCTGGTATCATAGATTGTATATAAATGGTACTCTTTTGTGGGTCTATCCCACAAGCTAAGTAATCCATAGCTACTTGTCTTACATTATTTCTTACTTTTTCTGGATTGTTAAAATTATCGGTTAATGCTTGCACATCTGCAATTAAAATATAAGGGTCATACAATCCTGAATTTTGCATCTCTACTCTTGTTTTTAAGGAACCAAAATAATGACCAATATGTAATCTGCCTGTTGGTCTATCTCCTGTTAAAATACGCTTTTTATCTGTCATTTATATATTCCTCCATTTTTCTTTTTCTAATTTTCAACATAGTCTTATTATATCTAATTTTTGCCATTTTTACAAGTATCTAGGAAGAATTCCTAGGTTTATTACGTTTCTATAGAATAAAAGTAATCTTTGTTTCCCTTAACTCTCCATTTTCGTTATACCTTTTTATAAAGCGTAGTATTTTATTGGAATTCCAGTATAGTTTTCTTGTAAAGTATGGCATGTAAATACTTATTATACCCATTTCTACTCTATCTCTTTTATAAATTCTACTACCTTCTATTTTTCTTTCTATAAATTCTTCTTTTTCTTATTGTAACTCGTAATGGAATGTGTTATATGCTTTTGCACACTACTTATTTCTATATTATAATATAAAGTACAGGTATTTGTAACAGTTTTTTTACATAAAAGTAGAAATTTCCTATAAAATAAAAAGAAACAAATAGTTTTTTTAACCATTTGTTCTCTTCTACTGAAATATACTCTATTTAATTTCAAACTCATTAGAATATAAATCAATTTCTTCATTATTATAAACCGTTTTTACTATTCTATAGCTACCATTTTCTAATGCACCATAATATTTTCCATAATTTATTTTCATTTTTATCTGATTATTGGTATCTACTTTATGAAGAATTTCATTGAAAATGAAATCATTACTTATATATTGGAGTTCTTCCCAAACTCCATTGATTTTTTTCTGAACTTTAAAACTTTCTCCCCAATAAAATGGATTTTCATTTTTATCTGTAATCAATATTTCGACCACTTCTCTTGTTATTGTTTCATTTAGAATTTCAATAGTTACATTTTTGTCATTACGATTCATATCCTTATTCTCTGTTGGAGTATTTACATCATTAGATTGCATATCCATTTCATTTGAAATATATTCATTAATAACATTTTTTTGTGTTTTTTCTTTCTTATTCTCAATAATAAGAATTCCTACCATACATAAAATCACACTAATAATAATCGTAATTAAAAGCCACTTTTTCTTCATATAAAACATCCTTTTAAAAAATTACTAATATTTTATTACAATAAAATCTCTCGCAAACCATATTACTCTTAATCTTGTATATATCTATTATTGTATATTGATAATATCTTTCTTCTGATTTCTTTAATTCTTCCGTTAAACCTTTCATTGCACATACTTCACATTTCATGCATTCTTTGTCCTGATATGTCATTTATTGATATGCTTTTACTTCATAGACTTTTTTACTTGGTGCTTTTCTATTTTTCCTTTTTGTAGCTCGTAATGGAAGGTGTTGTTTACTTTTGCACAATGCCATACAATATCTTCTTTATCTCTTGTCCATGTTCTATATTGTAGCATACAGTATATACGTTCACAATGTTTTTTTGCCTAAAAGTAGAAATTTCCTATAATACAAAAAAAGAAAGGACTATTCTTGTCCTCTCTTTTCGTAACTTCATCCAAAGAATGTAAGGCTGTTTACCGCCGCCGATGCTTCATACATCTCCTGCTGCGCTTTTGACAGTTCTTCTTTGGCTTCTTCCAATCTTTCTTCTGCAATGGGTCTCTGGCCTGCTGCCTGGACGTATGTGTTACACGGCTCGGTTGCCTTTAACACCTCTTCCGGATTGGGATTTTTGGTAAAAGCTAATCTCCCAAGAACCTTGATGACATCCACGAAAGCCTTATGTGCCATTCTGGCTGTTTCCTTGAGGTTCTTGACTTCCTCTTTACAGTCTACAACCGCTTCCTCACACTCCTGCAAATTCTGAGTAGCTTCCTTCTGGTTTGCCAGTGCATCCTGTGTCAGCAAGCTAATCTCCTTGTGATACTTTTCCCGCAGATTTACCATGTTGTCTCCTCCTACCATGTTTAGTTACTTATGTTTGGTTACAAGTTCATTATACCGTGAGTTTTACATAATATCTATGATTACTATGTTAACTATTACATTGCTTTTTTCCTAAAAAAAAGAAACTCTAAATTACTTTAGAATTTCTCTTCTTTCTTATGCTTGTGCTTCCTCTACGGGATAAACACTGACTTTCTTTTTATCTCTTCCAAGTCTTTCAAATTTTACTTTTCCATCTGTTAGAGCAAATAAAGTATCATCACTTCCAATGCCTACATTTGTTCCTGGATGAAATTTAGTTCCTCTTTGTCTTACTAGAATATTTCCAGCTAAAACAAATTGTCCATCTGCTCTTTTTAATCCAAGACGTTTTGACTCGCTATCTCTACCGTTCTTAACACTACCTTGTCCTTTCTTATGAGCCATGTTTTCTCACTCCCTTCGTGTTATCTATATTTTATCTCTTTATTTTCATTAAGCTTCTACTTTTTCAGTTTTTGCTTTGCTGGCAGCTGGTTTCGCAGCAGTTGCTTTTGCTTCTGTTTTAGCAGCTGGCATAGCTATTTTAGTAATTTCTACCTTTGTAAATGGTTGTCTATGTCCTTGTGTTCTTCTGTAGTTTTTCTTTGCTTTGTACTTGTAAACGATAATTTTTTTACCTTTACCATGTACAATCACTTTTCCCTCTACTTTTACACCTTTTACATAAGGAGCTCCTACTTCTACTTTTTTGTCATCAGATACTAAAACTACTTCATTAAAAGTTACTTTCTTTCCTTCTTCAGCATCTAATTTTTCAAAGAATACAACATCTCCTTCAGAAACTTTGTATTGCTTTCCACAGCTTTCAATAATTGCGTACATTATAAAATGCACCTCCCTTTATATGTATACTCGCTAAGCATAAAATACTAGGTAGCTAATTTATTTAGCTTTTAAATACCCGACTCAGGCGGCTTACAGGTAATTATTTTACCACATCTTGTTACATTTGTCAAACTTTACACTTATTTTTTTGAAAATAGATTTTTTAAATACGATTTAACTACAAATTACTTTTTTCATTAACCAAAATTTGTGTTAATTCTTCCATTTTCTTTTCATAATATTGTACTGTCTGTTCATAAGGGGTCGTACTTTCTAAATCTACCTCTACCATTTTTAATAAATCTACTGCTTTTTTACTACAACCTTGTTTCAACATCTCTATATATTTTTGAGTATACCCTTCTTCTCTACTTAGTATTTTCATAGCTATGGTTATAGCAGCACTTATGCCTGTAGCATATTTATAGACATAAAAAGGCGTATAGAAATGTGGTATTCTAGACCATTCATATTGGATAGGTTTGTCTATCACGACTTCTTTTCCAAAGTACTGTTCATTTAGGGTATAATATTGTCTGTTTAAATCCTCTGCCGATAGCATTTCTCCTTTTTCGACTGCTTCATGTACTTGTTTTTCAAATTCTGCAAACATAGATTGTCTATAAAACGTTGCTCTTATCATTTCTAATAATTCATATAGAATTTCTGCTTTCTTCATAGGGCTGCTTTCTTGTTTTAGCTGGTATTCGGCTAATAAGATTTCATTAACCGTAGAAGCTACTTCTGCTACCATAATGGTATAATTGGCATCTAGCACATTTTGTGTGCGATTTGCATAATCTGAATGCAGACTATGTCCTAATTCATGAGCTATCGTACTAACATCTCGACTACTATTTACAAAATTCATTAATACAAAAGGGTGAATTCCATAAACGCCCATACTATAGGCACCGCTTCTCTTATTTTCTCTTTCATACACATCTATCCATTGGTTATCAAATGCTTCTTGTAATTTCTGATGATATGCATCCCCTAATACAGCTAGTGCTTCTAATACTTCTTGTTTGGCTTGCTCAAATGTAATTGTCTCTGTACTTTTGGAAAATGGATTCACATATACATCATACATATGCATTTGCTCTTTGTGTAATAATTGTTTTTTTATTTTCATAAATTGATGATTTTCTGTCATATGTGATTGGACAGTTTGCATTAAAGCTTCATAGACTTTTGGAGTAGCATCATCTTGTGTCACTGCTTTTTCTAAAGAAGATGTATAATTTCTAACTTTACTTTCTATCGTATCTTCTTTAACTGTTGTCAGATAGATTTCTGCTAAAGTATGATTAAATTGTTCATATTTATTATACATTAAATGAAATGCTTCTTTTCTAATTCTTTCCTCTTTACTTTTTAAAAAATTGCTATAAGTAGCATCTGTTAGAGGTGCTTCTTTTCCCTCTTCATCTTTTAGCATACCAAATTTAAATTCTGTATTGGTTAGTATATCAAAAATATTTTCTGGTGCTGAAAATACTTGTGTAAAATTGGCTAATAGATTTTCTGCTTCTTTAGATAAAGTGTGTATTTTTTCTTCTTGTATTGTTTTAAAAATTGTTTCATACCTT
>CATZDQ010000114.1 GCA_958417695.1 uncultured Clostridiaceae bacterium
ACCAGTATAAAAATCAATGGACAAGAAATAGAAGAAAAACAAATCCGTCTACAAAATGATGGGAAAGTATATGAAATAGAAGTGTCCATGTAGGACCAGGTCCCAATGGACAAAAATGTCCACAGGGACACAGATGAAGAATAAGAGAAATCTTATTCTTCTTTTAAATTTTCTATAAAGAAGATAAACTTGAAGAAAAAATGGATAATTATTAAAATATATGATAAAATAAATAAAAAGAAAATCTTGTGATTATAGGACTATTTGTTCGACATTTTTTGACAAAGAGTAATTATTGTACTATAATAAAGGAAAATAGTTTCATTTAGGGGGAAGAAAAATGAAAAAGAGTAGATTGAGAAAATATACATTGGATTACCAGCTAAGGAAAGAAATGTTAAAACAATACATAGCATCCATGAAAGATAATAAAATAGAAGAACTTTCAAAAGAAGAAATAAAAAAATATAAAGAAGAATTTCAAAAGTGGTATGATAAAAAAGATAAAAATGAGCAAAGAATTCTTAAAAGAAATTTCTTAAGAAAAAATGAGAAAATTAGAAGAGAATATAAGAATACTATTTGGAGAAGGATAGCTGTATGTGCAGGAGGGATACTAACAATAGGTTCTTTGACTGCCTTTACATGGAAATTAACGAAACAACCACCAACTTTAGAAACAGGCAAACAGGTAGAATCAAATTTAGATTTAGTAGAAAATAGAAAAACACAAGAAGATTTATTAGCAGAGAGTCAAGAAAGACAAGCCTATGTAGAATCATTACCTAATTTTTTCGAGCAAGTGGAAAATATGAGTGATGATATAGAAAGAAATAATGAAATTAGAGATAAAACAGAGGAGGCATTATCCTTAGCCTATAATCAAAAATGTATGGAAGATGAAGAAAAAGGAGAAATAAGATATATAGAGGTAACAGGAACGGTAATAGAAAATTTAGATGCTATGCAGGAGGTTGTTGGTTATCAATTAAAAACAGAACAAACACAGAAAAACAATTTAAAACAAAGAGAAAAGGAAATGAAATATTATGAGTTTACACTAAATGGAAAGCGTATAGCTGCTTGTACATGGCAAGGAGAAAAAATATATGGAGATATAAATGTTCCCTTTGAAGATGCAGCAGAGTTGATTGGAAAAACGAAAGCATTACAAAATGGTTATATTTCTAAAAATAGAGGAGCAGGCGAGAGTGAAGACTTTATAAAAGATAAAGAAAATGCCTATACTGCTACAACGAGAAAAATAGTAGGAGAACAAAGAGATAAAAAAATGCAAGAGGAATTAGCAAAAGGTAGAGAAGAATAAAAGAAGCAGAAATATTCTGCTTCTTTTATTCTTGGGAATTCCTAAAAAACCACTTGTACAAAATCAAAGAATGTGATATAAATAAAGCAATAGAAACTGTGAAATATAAGAAAGGTGGACTTTCTATGGAAGAAAATTCAGAGAAAAAAACAGTACTCATTGTGGATGATGAAAAAACAATTGTGGATATGTTACAATATAATTTAGAAAAAGAAGGCTATGATACTTTAGAGGCAAACGATGGTGAAGAAGCGGTTAGAATTGCATTAGAACAAAAACCAGATTTGGTGTTATTAGATATTATGCTACCTAAAATGGATGGACTAGCTGTTTGCAAAAGAATTAGACAAACCATGAATATTCCGATTTTAATGATTTCTGCCAAAGATGAAGAAATTGATAAGATTTTAGGATTAGAATTAGGAGCAGATGATTATATTACCAAGCCATTTAGTGTTAGAGAATTAATGGCAAGAGTAAAGGCGAATTTAAGAAAAGCAGAATTAACAGCCAAAGCCACACAAACCAATGATTCTGAGAAAGTAACAGAAGAGGAATCTAATAATACTATAACCGTTGGTGATTTAAGCTTGGATTTAAACAAATTTGAAGTAAAAGTAAGAAATGAAGTTATAGATTTAACATTAAGAGAGTTCGAGGTTTTAAAATATTTAGCAAATCAGCCAGGACAAGTAATTACAAGAGAAGTATTACTTGAAAAAGTATGGGGATATGAATATTATGGAGATATTAGAACAGTGGATGTAACGGTAAGAAGAATTAGAGAAAAAATAGAAAAAGATACTTCCAATCCGAAGATACTAATTACCAAAAGAGGGGTAGGGTATTATATAGCCTCTAAATAAAATGATAAATGTAAGAAAGTATGTCAGGAAATAAATGGCATACTTTTCTTGTAGGATGATAAAGGAGACACAAAGCATGTTAAAAGATGTACAATTAAAATCTATATTAATATTTGCTGTTTTAGGCATTCTAGCAATAACAACCATCAGTCTAATTAGCATAACCAATTTAAAACAAGCCTTAGCACCAGAACTGACCATGGACAGTTCTGTAGATTTAATACAAAATGACCTAAATACCATAACACAAATTCAAAATATGCAAATGGTTAGTTTAATTACTTTAGGCGTATATGGTATCATTTGTATTTTTACAGCTACCTTTATTTCAAAAGTGATTTTAAATCCCATTGCTAGATTATTAAAAGCAGCACCCAATATTAGTAGTCAAGAAGAAGCAGAAATCGTTAGTAAAGAAATCAAAAAGAAAAATGCGAATGGTGTAGATGAAATAACGGATGCTTTAGACAGAATGACTAGTGAATTAAAGGCCAATTTAAATGAAGTAAATAGACAGAAAAAACAAATAGAAACGATATTATTACATATGACAGACGGTATTATTGCCTTTGATATGGATGGAAATATTACACATATCAATCCAGCTGCTACAGAGTTCTTAAAGTTAACGCCAAAAGATGATACTTTTGAAAAAATCTTTGGAAAATTAAATATAGAAATTAATCTAGAAAAGACAGTATACTTAGAAGATTGGACCTCCTCAGAACAAAGAATTAGTGTAGCAGATAGATACCTAAATATCTTATTCGCATCTTTTAAAGATGAAAAAGATAGACCATCCGGTATTATGGCAATGGTACAAGATATTACAGAACATGTTAAATTGGACAATATGCGAAAAGAATTTGTAGCAGATGTATCTCATGAATTAAAAACACCAATTACTTCTATTATGGGGTATGCAGATACACTATTAGAAGGAGAATATGAGAAGGAAACACAGGATAAATTTTTAAATGTAATTGCTTCAGAAGCAAGAAGAATGGCTAAATTAGTTTCAGATTTATTAACCTTATCACGTTATGACAACAATAAGGTGAAAAGTGAAATAGCAGAATTTGATTTAGGAGAACTCGTTAAAAAATGCCAAGAAAAATTACAATTAGAAATTAATAAAAAAGGGCACAATGTAGAATGCTTCGTAACTGCTAATGTACCGCCAGTACATGCCAATAAAGATGGAATAGAAAGGGTGGTATTAAATATACTAACCAATAGCATAAAATATACAAAAGAAGGAGGCGTTATAAAAATATATGTAGGATTTGTTTATAATGATGCCTACATAAAAGTCATAGATAATGGAATAGGTATACCTACAGAAGATTTAAATAGAATTTTTGAAAGATTCTATAGAGTAGATAAAGCACGTACTAGAGAAATGGGGGGAACGGGATTAGGACTTTCTATTGCAAAGGAAATCTTAGACCAGAATCATGGTAGTATTGACATTAAAAGTGAAAAGGGAAAAGGAACAGAAGTCGTTATTAGAATTCCAACAAAATAGGATTATGTAAAAAAGAAAATAGATAGAACTCTTGGTTTGGTTGTTCTAAAAAGGTAGCAAAAGCTATAATAAAAAAAAGAGCACTAAACGGAGGAAAAGATGAAGAAAACAAACCAAGAAAATGGAATCACAATGGTTGCTCTAGTAGTCACTATTGTGATTTTAATTCTATTAGCAGGCATTAGTTTTCAGGTAACCATAGGAGAAAATGGCATTATTACAAAAGCAAAACAAGCCAAACAAAATATTATTTTAGCAGGAGAAGCAGAAGCTTTGCAATTAAACCAGTTATATTATGAACTAGAAACAGGAGGAGAAATGTCAGAAGACGAAGAGTCTGCTAAGAAAGATGAAATGATAGCATTACTGCAAAAACAAGTAGAAGAATTACAAAAACAGGTAGCTAGCTTACAAACCGAAAATGCCGAACTAAAAAAGCAGATAGAAGATTTCAATATACAGATTAGTAATTTGCAAAAAGAAATAGCAGATTTAAAAGCACAGATTGCTTCAAAGGATATGGAAATAGCTAATTTAAAAAAGCAAATAAGTGAGAAAGAAGCTAAAATACAAGATTTGCAGAATCAATTAAATAATTTAAATGCCTTACTAACCCAGACAAATGCCACAGCTGACAAAATATTAGCTGGTTATAAAGCCTATAGTGGAGGAAAATTACTAACAGGAACCATGACTAATAGAGGAGCTATTAGTAGTAGCCTAAATTGTGGTCAAAGTTATACCATTCCAGTAGGATATCATAATGGAGCAGGGAAAGTAACGGCCAATAGTTTAGCAAGTCAAACACAAGCAACCGCTAGTGTATCAGATATATTACAGGGGAAAACGGCATGGGTAAATGGCGTATGTCTAACAGGAACTGCAACCGATAAGAGTAAACAAATAATCATACCGTCCATATATGGAGCCAGCGTAGAAGATAGTAGTCACTATTATGCAGGTGGTGGAGGAATAGAATTTAAAAATGTTAAACAAGTTACAATCGCAAATTTAACAATTAGCGGCAAAGGAAATTGGCCTTCTGCTTCATCATTTTATTTAAAAGGAAAAAAAGATAATCAAACTACCACGATTGCCAGTTATAGTAATACGACCAATATAAATAATTTACGATGGGATGTATCTACTTATGAATCCATTGAAATATATGCTTACAGTTATAATGGCACACAGGTGAAAGCTACCAATATAATGATAGATTTTAAATAAGGTGGCAAAAAATAATAAAAAATAGCATTTCATAGAAAAAACAGGAAATAAATCCTGTTTTTTTGATGAAGTACACAACTATTCCAAAAAGTTATCAGAATTTATTGATAAATACATAAAAAACATGTATAATAAATAAGATTAAGAAAAGAGAGGAAGACTTGTACATGTTAAAAATGAGTGATAAGACTAAAAATATATTAGAATGGGTTGCTTGTGTAGTGATTGCAGTAGTTATCGCTATATTCATTCGCTATTTCATAGGAACACCAACCGTGGTACAACAACCATCCATGGTGCCTACCTTAAAAGAAAACCAACGACTAATATTAAATCGTTTACCTAGAACATTTAAACAAGTACCAGAAAGAGGAGATATTATTACATTTGAAGCACCAAGCAATTCTTATGCAACACAACTAACGGCTAGTTATGAAAATGAGCCAACGAATGTTTTTTCAAAATTTATGTATTATATATTAGAAATCAATAAGATGAGTTACATTAAAAGAGTCATTGCTTTACCAGGAGAACATATTACCTTAGAAGACGGAAAAGTATATATTAATGAAGAAGAATTAGAAGAGTCTTATTTACAACCAGGTATTAAAACAGAAGCAAAAAATCCATTATTAATAGATTTTGTAGTACCAGATGATTGTATTTTTGC
>CATZDQ010000115.1 GCA_958417695.1 uncultured Clostridiaceae bacterium
GCTTCTATATACTCTTCTGATAAATGAATAGCGACTAAATCTGGGTCTGGGAAATAACGATAATCTTGTGCATTTTCTTTATCTCTCATAGAAAAGGTTTTTCCAGATACGTCATCCCATCTTAATGTCTCTTGTTCAATTTTTCCACCATCTTCTATTACTTCAATTTGTCTATCTACTTCATATTCAATGGCTCTGGTAATGGAACGGAAAGAGTTCATATTTTTCATTTCGGTACGTGTTCCCAATTTAGAGTCTCCTTTTTTACGTACAGATACATTGACATCTGCACGAAAAGACCCTTCTTGCATTTTACAGTCAGATACTTCAATATACTCTAAAATAGATTTTAATTTTTTCAAATAAATATCTACTTCCTGGCTACTACGTAAATCTGGTTCTGAAACAATTTCAATTAATGGCACACCTGCTCTATTTAAATCTACTAAACTGCCACCACCAAATTCACTATGATTTAGTTTACCAGCATCTTCTTCTATATGGATACGTGTTAGACCTATTTTCTTCTTTTCTCCATTCTCCAATTCGATTTCTACATAGCCATGTTCACAAAGTGGTTTATCAAATTGTGATATCTGGTAAGACTTTGGAAGATCTGGATAAAAATAGTTTTTTCTATCATTTTTACTATTTCTTGCAATTTCGCAGTTAGTAGCAAGTCCAGCTTTTACTGCATATTCTACTACCTTTTCATTTAATACAGGAAGGGTTCCTGGCATAGCCATACAGATAGGACAAGTATGGGTATTAGGCTCTGCACCAAATTCTGTAGGACAACTACAAAAGATTTTTGTTTTGGTAGAAAGTTCACTATGTACCTCTAGTCCTATGACGACTTCATAATCTTCTCTTGACATATTTTCCTCCTTTTTGATTATCTTTCTTTATCTACTTCTAGTTTTTCTTTTTGTTTGCTTCTCTTTTCTAATTCTTGTATACAGTATCCTCTAAAATAGAGTTTATCTGCTAAATTCCAGTCATCTGTTTCATAAAATCCATTTGCTTTATGGAAGGTATAAGGAATGGAGAATGTTTTTTTACATTCTTCCCATATAGCATCTACACGTTCTTCTGTTAGTGCCCTTCTTTGTATGGTAAATCCTACTAAATCCCCTACCAAAAAGAATGGTTCCATACAGTCTGCTCGATTAACTATCTTATCTATTAGCAATTGATAATACGTTTTTCCTTCTTTCTGATAACTGCCTATTTTTGGTCTAATAAGTTGTTCTGATTGATGTAAAATCTGTCGATTTTCTTCTTTTTCTATTTGTTGTATTCGTTTATATGTTCCTATCAACAATTGCAAAATATTAGATTGCCTTTCCGGTGAACACTGCTTTCTACTGTCTATCATATCATAAACAAACATATGGTAGGGCGCTGTATCTTGGCATTTTTCAAACATATCTGTATACTGTGTGTAGCTCATTTTTTCCTACTTCCTAAAAGTTGGCTCATACTGCTTTCTAAATTGTATCTCTTGTTCAAAAGTATAAGCTGCTTGTAAAATCGTTTGTTCTCCAAATCGAGGTCCAATTAATTGCATACCAATTGGCATTCCTTCTTGGTTAACACCACATGGAATGGAAATACCTGGCAATCCTGCAATATTAACAGGTACTGTACAAATATCTGCCAAATACATTTCTAATGGGTCTTTTGTTTTACTACCTATTTTAAAGGCAACGTTTGGCGCAGTAGGGGTTAATAAGAAATCATATTTTTTGAAAGCTTCCTCAAAATCTTTTCTCACTAATGTTCTTACCTGCTGTGCTTTTTTATAATAGGCATCATAATAACCAGAAGAAAGTACATAAGTTCCTAAGATAATTCTTCTTTTAACTTCTTCACCAAACCCTTCACTTCTAGAGTAACGATATAATTCTTTTAAGTTACTAAACTCTGGTGCACGGTAACCATAACGAATACCATCAAATCTACCCAAATTAGAACTAGCTTCTGCACAAGCAATAATGTAATAGGTAGCTAAGGAATAATCAACGATATCTAGTGAAAACTCTTCTACTTGGGCTCCTAATTTTTTATAGATGGCTATAGCTTCTTTTAGTTTTTCATTGACTTGTGAATCAATACCTTCTCCATAATATTCTTTTGGTATACCTATTTTCATTCCTTTAACGTCTTGTTTTAAACTAGCCGTATAATCTATTTTTTCTTTGTTTTCAGAAGTAGTATCTTTTACATCATGTCCTGTAATAACATTTAATAATAAAGCCGCATCTTCTACATCTTTGGTAATTGGTCCAATTTGGTCTAATGAAGAAGCAAAAGCTACTAAACCATAACGAGATACTAAACCATACGTTGGTTTTAAACCAACTACACCACAAAAAGCTGCTGGCTGACGAATAGAACCACCTGTATCAGAACCTAATGCCCATGGTACCATATTAGCAGCTACTGCTGCTGCGCTTCCTCCTGAAGAGCCACCAGGTACCCTACTTAAGTCCCATGGATTTCTGGTTTTATAAAAAGCAGAATATTCAGTAGAACCACCCATAGCAAACTCGTCCATATTTAATTTTCCAAGTGGTATCATTTCTTCTTGTTTTACTTTTTCTATAACCGTTGCATCATAGGGTGATACAAAGTTTTCTAACATTTTAGAAGCACAAGTTGTTTTGATTCCTTTTGTACAAATATTGTCTTTAATTCCAATTTGTATTCCTGCTAAGCTACCTACCTCTTCTACTGCTTCTTTCTTAGATTGTATTTGCTCTGCTTGCTTTTTGGCCTGCTCTTCTAATATTGTAATAAAGCTTTTTACTTGCTCTTCTTTTTCACCTATTCTATCTACATAACTTTCGACTATTTGGGGTATTGTAATTTCCTTTTTAGCTAATTTCTCTTTTAATTCATGTACCGTAAGATTTGTAATTTCCATTTTCTCTCCCTTCTTCTTGTCTAATCTTTCTTTTTTAATCCATTACTTTTGGAATTTTAAACATATTTCTTTCTTTTTCTGGTGCATTTGCTAATAATGCTTCTCTATCTTCAAATACAATTACTTCATCTTTTCTAAAGACATTGTCATTTTCATTAACACCAATAGATTCATCTAATCCTTCTACTGGTGCATTATTTACTACATTTGCAAAATTTAAGATGTCTTGTAAATGTAATAAATAGGTATCTATTTCCTCTTCTTTTAAATTTAAGTCTGCTAATTGTGCTATATGTAAAATCTCTTCTCTACTCACTTGCATGCTACCTCATCTCCTTATAAACTTTGTGGTTTATTATATCGTTTTTTTAGCCAAATTACAATACTTTCCAAGAAAAAAGAAGAATCTAGTTTTTGTTTTCTAAATTCCTCTTCTTCTATTATTCTACATAATAACAATATACCGTTCCATTAAAGGAACTAATAAAAATTTCTGCATTTCCTGGGTCACCTTGTCTCTTATAAACGGAAACCGTTCCAGTAGACGCATCATAACCAGATATTGTAAAAGAACCACTACTTGACCCTAAATTACCACCATGTCTACCAGGTTCGGCAGTTATATCTCCTAAAGCAAAATTTTCTACTGTTAACTTATCGTAAATATTCGGTAATGCTGTTTTTATAGCGCCTGCTGCAGTGCTAACAGCAACCCTTTTTAAGGTACCTGCACTTTTTCCATTATTGAACCCATCATTATACCCTGCTTCATATCCTTTATTATTACCAGTAACTTGTGTACCTTTTACCCACGCCGTTTTTCCTTCTAATATATCGTTTGCTGTAGCTGTAGCATTTTTAGTTCTCTCTGACACAATTAGTCCTATATTTCCAGCCATCTTTTGTTCAGTATCTGTTTCAAACGTCGGTACGCCTTCATTAGTAATAGCTGTTGCAATAGCTTTTTTAAATTGTGTTAATTTTATAATCGCTTCATTACCACTAATATCTGAGTCTCCACCTATATTGCTAATTTCATCATATAATCGATTTAATTGTTCTGCTTCTGCTTCACTAGCTGAAATAATATTTTCCTTTGCTTGTTTAGCTTTGGTAATTAACCCATTATCTCCTATGGTTACATTAATACTAACACCTGCTAAGATAATTAACACGATAATAGTAATCACTAAGGCTACCATTGTAACACCTTTTTCATTTCTTATTCTCACGCAAATTCCTTCTTTCTTTATCTTCTGTTCCCCTTTTTTCTATTCTTATTATAAAATATTTTCTCTATAAAAGCAACCAATTTAGAGACAAAAGTAATATACTTTTAAAGAGAAAATATCCTTATTTTATGCATCTTTCATTTCTTCAAAACGATACTTTTGAGTTACATCTGGATATTTTTCATGGTCTACTTCCGATAAAAACATATCTAAAGGTCTTGCATAGATACCATCTGTATGATTTGTTTTTTCGTTATTATCCATACAGCGATATACTACTAATTTTTCTCCTGTTTCACTATGCTGCGCTACTGTAATTACAAATGACCTTGCTCCCTTAAAATGCCTCCACATTGTAAATGGTTTTACTTCTCTATTTTCCATACAAATCCCTCCTTAGAAATCTATTATACTACAAATCCAAAGACAATTTACTATCTATTTAAATTTATTTTTTTAATGTATTAAAATGTATTAAATTTCTATTATCTTTCATTTTCTTTTTCTATTCTTATTATAAAGTAGAATTTTCCTATCATATAAAACACATTTTAAAAGAGATAAAGAAAAAACTTTATCTCTAAAACATATTTTATAAAATACTATCTATCTAATCTTTATTTCATTATTAAATTGGTCACGGTTCCTTTAGAAAATAACGAAGAATTGATACGTACCGTAATGTTTGAATAACCCGTAATATTTACGCAAATATGGTTAACTTCATAACCACCTTGTGAAAATAAAGTAGTACCATCTCCTATAACCACTAAAGTAGCACTAGAGTTACCATTGCTTGTAAATTTGTCAATGGTTAATGTTGAGCAATGGATATCTGAAAACGTCATATAAGTTGTGCCACCATTTGCTTGCCAGACATATTCTGGTATAGTCATTCCATTACTTGCTTGATAACCGTCATTATAGGCATTATTGACATCTGTACCATTTCCTGTTATTTTTTGTCCATTTACCCAGGCAGTTACACCACTACTTAGATTATTAGCATTGGCAGTTGCTTGTGTCTGACTTGCTAAACTATTGGCCGTTACTTTTCCTGCTCCATTATGATATCCTGCTGGAATGGTATAGGTTTGTCCACAATTTAAGTTACTACTGATGGCTCCTCGGTTAAGCATTGTGCCAGTTAATAGTTTTCCTCCACTATAGGCTTTATATCCAGCTAATATTTTATCTGCTGTCGCATTGGTCTGGGCCAGCAGAGAATTTATAGTATTTAATTGATTTTGTAAGTCCTGTATTTTAGCTTCTTTTTCACTTACTTGTTTTTTTAATGCTTCTATTTCTATATCTTTGGAAGCAATTTGTGCCTTTAAGTCAGCTATTTCCTTTTGTAATTCTGCAATTTGTGCTTGTAAATCTTCTATTTGCTTCTTTAACTCTACATTTTCTGTTTGTAAGCTAGCTATTTG
>CATZDQ010000116.1 GCA_958417695.1 uncultured Clostridiaceae bacterium
GCAGGTCGATGCCGATTATATCGACCCTGCCACGGGCCGTTTCTGCCTCGAACGGCATTCTCTTGCACTCGTAATCCATGAGGACCATCTGTCATCTTAATACTAGGAATACCTATTCTTTCTATCGGTACCGTATGCCAAAAGTCTCTCCCCATAAATAAGCTAACTTTCTCTTCTAAAGTCATTTGCTTTAACCATTCTTGATACTTTTCCAATTGCATACATCTCCTTTTTTCTTTTGATTAACAACCCTTTAAATTATCTTCCTTAATCTTATATCTGTTTAATAATCTTTCACGTTTAAAGTAGGGTATTCAAATGTCATTCCTGTTTGGGATACCCTTCCATTTGGTACATGATTCTTTAAAAAGCTTTGTCCCTTACATAGATACGCATGTTTCATTTGATTGGTTAGACTGCCTCCTCCTTGAATAATCGGGTCATTCCAAGTAACATCTACAGCATACCAATTGCCCTCTATTTGCACATAATTCCATAAATGTGCCTCTGTCTTTCCTTCCGAATTACTAGCTGTTCCCGATACCAAAATACATGGTATTTCTAATCCATCCATAATATATTGAAAGGCTTTTGCATATCCCTCACAAACCACTTGTTTTTCTATAAAGGCACCATAAATATTTCTAGTATTGGTTCTATTTAGGGTTTGGTCATAAGAAAGTGCGTCTACAATCCAATCATTAACTTGTTTAATTTTCTGGTAAGTCGTTCCACTTACACTAGCTACACATTGTCTTTGAATCGCTTGTAAAGCAGAAAGCGCCTCTTCTACATCTTGCTTACAAGTATATCCTGTCATATAATAATTTCTACCTTCTTCTGGTCCAATGGATACTTCATAATTAACGATATTCCATACTTTTGTACTATTAATATATAAATATATCTTAGAGGTATCTAAATAAAACAAATCTACAAAATCTGTCATAAGCGCATCCCAAGCATCTTGATAAGCTTGTTTCAATATTTGTTCTCCACCACTGGCTGTTAAAACGGATTGAAAAGTATCTCCTAAAGAAATCTTATAATTACCATTTTTCATCTGCTCTGTATGATTTACAACTGCCTCATAAATTTTTTTAGCATTTCCATCTAATTGTTTATAAAAGTATCCTGTCTGCTCTGACACATGGTCTTCTAATAAAACCGTTGGTTTCTCTAATGTTCCTAAAATAGGGGCTACTACCTCTGCGCTCTGATTAACCACCTCTACTTGATTTTGTAACATATTTTGTTTTACAGTATTACCCTCTTGTTCATTTTGCCCAATCTGTTCTTCCGCAATTGGAGTCTGCTCATGAAATACAAAAGTATCTGGATTTTGTGTTTTCCACCAAATAATCCCTAAACAAATTAAAATAATAAATAACAAAACAAACAGTATTTTTATAAAAGGATGTTTGCTACCCATATCTTTTTCTCCTATTCCTCTCTTTTTAACATTTCTTTTATCTGTTTCATCTTTGTTAGTGTAGTAATATAGCCTATATTATAACAATAATCAATTTTTTTAATATTAAAAACACTCGCTTGTTCTAAATCTAAATCAATTACCATATCACTTTCTTGTACCGCTTCATGGGCTCTGTTATCAAATAAAATATCTACTGATTTAAAAGCCACTTCATATAAATTCTTAGGAACAGAATTTAAACTCGCTGAAAACTTAATCGTCAGCACTTTATCGGCTCCTAATTTTCTAACTTCTCCAGCTGGCACATTATCTAAAATACCACCATCTACAAACATATGATTTAGATATTCACAGGGAGCAAAAATTAGTGGATAACTACTACTAGCCCTAACTGCCTTTGCAATTAAAGCATCCTTTATATAATAGGCTTCTTGTAAAGGCCCATTGGTAAAAACATATTTTTTACTTTCTATAATATCTACACTAGGAATCGCAAGTGGCATAGGAACTTGTTTTATGTGGGTAATATGCTTTTGTTTAGCACATTCTTCTAAAGCAATCTGGATATTTTCACCAGATAATAATCCATACCCTAATAAACGTTTTCTATTTTTAATGTTATCAATCATATATTTGGGATTGGTTTTCATGATTTCTTTAGAAAAATACTTAAATAACTCTAACATCTTTTCTGTAGAATATCCCATGGCATATAGTGCTGCTACAATACTACCAATACTAGTACCAGCAATCATATCTACTTGGATATCATTTTCTTCCAAAGCCTTTATAACACCTATATGTGCAGCACCTTTTACACCACCACCTGCCAAAGCTAATCCCAATTTCATATATCCACCCTCTTCATCTCTCTAGATTCTCCTTCTTTTATTATACCGCATTTTATAGCATATTGTATAGTATATTTTCAAACAATTTCCATATACTATTTTTATAAAATAAAATTTTTGAAATAGAAAGGAGATACTCTATGTATCCACAATATCCTTATTTTGGTTATAAAGACGAAAATGTAAAAACACCTATTACCTTTCCTAAACAGCATCAATCTGTGCAACCTGGCATGGAATATTTAATGAATCCAGCTCCTATTTTTGATAATCCTGACGTGATAGGCAGTAGAAAATTAGAGGGAAAAGTAGCCATTGTTACAGGTGGTGATAGTGGTATTGGTAGGGCTGTTAGCATCTTATTTGCAAAAGAAGGTGCTGATGTAGTGGTTGTATACTTAGATGAAAAACAAGATGCCACTTATACCAAGCAATGCATTGAAAATTATGGTAGAAGATGTCTTCTCATAGAAGGGGATTTAAGAAAAGAAGCGTTTTCTAAATTTATTGTTGAAAATACCATTCAAAACTTTGGAAAAATAGACATTTTAGTTAATAACTGTGGTGTACAATATCCACAAAATAGCCTCTTAGATATTACTAATGAACAACTAAAAAACACTTTTGAAACCAATATTTTTTCTTTCTTTTATTTAACTAAAGCTTGTTTACCTTATTTAGAAGCAAACAGTAGTATCATTAATACGACCTCTGTTACTGCTTTCGAGGGACACAAAACCTTAATTGACTATTCTAGTACAAAAGGAGCAATTGCTGTATTTACAAAATCATTAGCCCTTTCTTTAGCAGATAGTCATATTCGTGTTAATGCTGTAGCACCGGGGCCTATTTGGACACCACTCATTCCTTCTAGTTTTTCAGCAGAGGAAGTGGAAATTTTTGGTACAGATACGCCTTTAAAACGTGCAGGTCAACCATTTGAAGTAGCTCCTGCTTATTTATATTTGGCTAGTGATGACTCTCGTTATGTAACAGGACAAATTCTCCATGTCAATGGTGGCACCATGGTTTAATTTAATCTATTTTAAATATACTAGTTGACAAACTAAACAAAATAATGATTTCATAGGGATTATAGCTTACCTATGAAAAATATAACCTTTCTTAGACAAAATCTAGCACAAAAAAGCGGGTATACTTTTTCTAAAAATAGTAAGATATAACTACAAACACGCAAAAAGAGAGGTAATGTAGATGGGATGGATAGAAAGTATTGTAGAAGCCATAAATTATATTGAGGAAAATATCACCAGTGAAAATCTAAGCACAGAGGAAATTGCTAAACATGCATGTATTTCTTCCTTTTATTTTCAAAGAGGCTTTGCTATGCTTTGTGGATTTACAGTAGGAGAATATATCAGAAGACGTAGAATTTCTCTTGCTGGTAATGACTTACTGTGTACGAATCAAAAAATCATAGATATAGCGCTAAAATATGGTTATGATTCACCAGACAGTTTTACCAAAGCTTTTATCCGTTTTCATGGAGTTACCCCTACTGCTGTTCGAAAAGAAGGTGCCATGATAAAGTCATATGCACCTCTAAAAATTCAGTTTTTATTGAAAGGTGGTTATATTATGGATTACAAAATTGTTGAAAAAGATGCCTTTACGGTTATTGGCACATCCAAAAAGTTTAAATATGAGGAAGGACCTATAGAAGTTCCTAAGTTCTGGGAAGAACATTTTCAAAGCAAAAGAAATCAAATTGTCTGCGGCATGTATGGTATTAACATGGACCAAGAAATGAGTGGAAATACCTTTGAATATATGATTGCAGATAACTATGACCCAGCTGCTGAAATTCCTAATGGTTTTACTACAAAAGTAATTCCAAAACATACTTGGGCAGTATTTCCTTGTAAAGGACCTTCTAGCAAAGCTATGCCTGAAATTAATCAAAAGATTTTCTCAGAATGGTTACCAAATTGTAAGAATTATGAAATTGCAGAAGGATATAATATAGAAATGTATGCAGATGCAACGAATTATCCAAATGGCGTACAAGATGACAACTATTATAGTGAAATTTGGATTCCGGTTAAGAAAAAATAAACTAATCATAAGGGAAATAACGTGAAAATCGCTATTTCCCTTATGACATTATGTAGTATATTTATATATATTTTTTTTTAATTTTCTCTTTTTTTCAATTTCATGTTTTATTATGTTATAATCAAAGCAGAAAAAAGTAAAAGGGGAGAAAATATATGAAAAAATATCATCAATTTTTAAATATCTTAAATATTTTAATTTGTTTATTAAGTTTTATCAGTTTTATAAATCCCAGCTATCTTATATACCATTCTTTTATACAAATGATGAGCATTCCTTTCTTTATAGTCGTTATTGGCAATATCATTCTATCCATTATTTATTTTAGAAGGAAACGAATTCTAAATGCCTTCATAGCTTTGTTAGTTTCCATCCTATTTTTTATTTCTAACTGGGGACGAATTGGTATAATCGGTAATATTTTCGTTATTATTTTAAGTACCATTCATATTTTTTTAGGTTCACAATTAGAAGATACTGTTAATAAAAAATTACCTATAATTTTCTTTAGTATCCTTTATTTGCTTAGTATTCTAATATTTCTAATGCCTATTTTTATGAATACAATTAATGTAAATAACTTTCATACCGCCATGCTACATATGGAATCAAATATCAACAATGATACTTACATAATAGATAAGAAAGATGAATATATTTTTTATGATAAAAAAGGAAAAGAACTTAATCGTATAGATGCCAATACTTATGGAAATATTTATCTTTCCTCTTATAATGGTAGTGGCAAATCATCAGTTTCTAAATTTAAATTAATGGGATTTGGAACCAATTTTTATGGAAGAGAAGTTACTCTAGGTCTAACAGATAAAGGATATATATTAGATGAAAATGGTAATGTATTATTAAAATTGTGCAATTTCTTTGATGAATCCATTTCTGTCTTTACTGGTTTTTTAAACTATCTTGTTTCTACCAATCAAATGACTATATAACAATATCTAAAAATAAAAAGTTAAAGCAATCTAGAAAAAATGTTGAGGTCGTTAATAAACTAACGCCTCAACATTTTTATTATTTTTAATACAGTTCATGAATTATCTTAAATGCCTTCTTCAAAAGTAATTAATAGAAAACATGCTTACTAACTACTTTTAACTTTCTTCACTTTAGCTATTAAATAAATACTAGGACATAACCAGTACCGCACGGAACCCATCAGTGTAATAACTATTACCAGTCGTACAATT
>CATZDQ010000117.1 GCA_958417695.1 uncultured Clostridiaceae bacterium
TGGTTATCCAATTTAGCACACTTGCGGTTTGTAGATTTGCTGGATTTTGTATCACTTTTGTGTTATCTGCTGTACTATCTAATGGATAACAAGTTGTATACTTTGTACTGACTTGTTTTAAGGAATTATTCTCATAAGTCATTGCTTCTCCATATTGTTTTAACACATTATTTCCATTAGCTATATACATGGAAACCTTTTCAAAACCACCACTCATATCATACACACCATAAATGGTTCCTGTAGAACTCGCTTTTGTTCCAGTTAATTGGTTCCAAGTATATACGCCATCTGCTGCTGTATTACCTGTTGTACTATTAATATTAGCAATTGTCGTTATCTTTTGCTTTGAACTTGCTTCTCCTGTTGTACAACCTGTCACACTATATACACTATCTACTCCTGATTTTCCCTGTGTATTTGTTCTTTTTTCTCCTCCACTATTTAAGTTAATATTATTGATAGCTATATCTGTACCATTTAATCCATAAGTACTTTGTGACAAATAAGCAATTGCACCCCATTCACTGTTTTTTACTAAATGACTATCTGCACTTTTAGTCAACCCATAGATATTTCCTTCTTGTGTCAATACTTTTGCAAGAGAAAAGGCATCCTGGTTACTAATATAATTCATGGTATACGTTGTCCCTTGAAAAGTAGGATATTGGATGCTGGTTATCGTATCTGCATAAATACCATCTAACCAATTACGTGCTGGTTGATAAGATTCTGCTCCTGTTTGAGATTCACCAGCACTTATCCATGCATCTTTTTGTGTATAGTTGACTTTACTTGCTTTGACTGGTGCACGATTATTTCCGACTGGCATATCCTGCTTCGAATTTTGCTACCCAAATTCCTGTTAACTCTTTATCCCATCCTCCATTTCTGTAATTAATTTTGGTTTCATCTGTAAAAGCTGGATGTACGGTATACCCAACCGTCGTATCTACTATTTCATTCTCACTATTGCAACGTTTCGCTGTTTGTATTTGCCCATTCTCATCATAATAATTGTCTGTTGTTCCTATTAAGAATTTAATATCAAAAGTTTGATTATCATTTACTTTATACGCATATCTAGGTATCCATACCCACATACTTCCATCTGCTGTTTGGCTATTGGCCCATTTCTTACTTTTATAATCATACCAATCATCTGCCTCTGGATAACTATCCTTTATTTCTCCCTTAGCACTATTACTCGGTTCACTAAATCTAATTGCCTTCATTCCTTCTGCTAGCTTAGGTTTATTGACTCCTTTTTTTATATCAAATGTTTGTGCCAAAGTGTCTTCCATTTGCTGCTCTAAACTAGCTAAGTCTCTTAATTCTTTTTCTTGATTTTGACTGGTTTCTTCTTTAGCCCTTTTAGCCTGTGTGATAATTCCATTTTCACCAACTAAGGTGTTGATGGAGACGCCTGCTAAAATGATTAGAATAATAATAGTGATAACTAAAGCAATTAAAGTAATGCCTTTTTGTTTTGCTTCTTCCTTCATGGTTTTTCTCCTTTTCTTTTTCTTATGTTTTCCATTTTTTCTCGTTTCATACTTCTCTTTGGTAATTTTATATTACCTTTTGGTTAATGTCAATATACTCTTTATATATTTATTTTCTACATTTTAGTTCTACTTTTCAACTAGTTTTATGTCATCTTTTACTGATTCTTTCCAAACAAAAAATAAACTGCTTTAGGGAGTTAGACCAAAACAGTTTATTTTTTTCTATATAAATTTTTATGTTAAAACAACTTAATTAGAAACCCATCTTAATACTTTAATGTTTTTATACGTATCTAAGACATCTGTATATTTACTATATTCTTCTTCCCACACCATTTGTGGTATTTTATCAAAAGCATCAAATACTTTTTCTGCTTCCATTAAGAAAATAACTTGTTCTTGTGGACTCATTTTCTCATACTTTTTAGAAAATGCATATAATTTATCTAACATTTGATTTGCTTCTATAAAACTCCAGAAATCTTTTACATGAATACCTGCTAGTTTTAATTGCATAACGGCATATAAAATTAATAAACCTATTACCGAAAGCAATATGGTAATTATTGTCATTACTTCCATAACTTTCACCTTCTCTTTTGAATATATCCCTATTATAACACATATGTCACAATTTTGCAACATTTTTGTAATATAACTGTAATATTAGAAGGTATTTTCTATTTTTATTATAGATAGTATATCTTACTTTTACTGAATTTTCCAGTCTTTCTCCTATTTTCTCTTGAAATTTTTCTCAATTTTCCCTTTATTCATAAATTGTCTGCATAACTTGAATCTGATTAATCTCTTCTTTCGGAACTTTCAAAGGATTTTTATCTAACAAAACAAATTGTGCTTTCTTTCCTTCTTTAATAGAACCTTTTTGTCCTTCTTCAAAATACTGATAAGCTGCATAAATAGTAACTGCTTTTAAAGCTTCATATACACTTATACATTGCTCTTCTCCTAGTACCATACCTTCTTTCGTTTTTCTATTAACAGCACACCAAATTGTCTCTAACATATTCGGTTGTATAACAGGTGTATCTTGATGAAAAGTAAAACACAGATTTAAATCTACCGCTTCTTTAGCTGGACTAATTCTTTTAGCTCTTTGCTCACCTAAATTTCGTATATGCACATCGCCCCAATAATACGTATGTGCTATAAAGAAAGAAGGTATCATTGCCACTTGCTTCATTACTTGTAACTGGTCATTTCGAACAGTCTGAGCATGTATCATAACAGGTCTTCTTGTATCTACATCTGTTATCTGCTTGCTTTCTTCTACATAAGATTCTATATATTGCTGTGCTGCAGCATCCCCATTACAATGGGCTAATAATTGCATATGTTCTTCTAAAGAAGTTTGTATACACTTTTTTACTTGTTCCTCTGTTTTAGAAGGATACCCTCTATACTCTACTTCCCCTTCATATGGCTCTGATAACCATGCTGTTCTTCCTTGAGGAGAACCATCTAAAATGATTTTATAGCCACCTATTTTTAGATGATTTTGATACTGTCTTACATAACTTGGATTATTTTGTACTATCTGTTTATTATCTGCCATATCTACATAAGAAACGATATCTACTTTCCATCTATTTTTTTGTGCTATTTGTTTTAGCATTTCAAAATCTTGTTGTTTGGTTAGTCCATCTTGCACAGTCGTAATGCCATTTTTCAAATAAATTTCCTGTGCTTCTTCTAATAAATCTAAATATTTTTGTGTTGTCATATTGCCTGCTACTTTAGCCTTTTGCATAAATGCCGTTTCTTCCATATATCCATCTGGTTCTTCTGAATGGTCTATCCTACCATAGCTACCGCCTTCTGGGTCTTTTGTTTTATCTGTTATATGCATTTTTTCTAATCCTAATGAATTTGTAACCCCCATATGACCTGAAGCATGACTAATTAAAATTGGATGTTTTATGGAGATTTTATCTAAGTCTAGTTTATTAGGATGTCTTTTTTCTTTTAGGAAATTATGGTCATAGCCAAAACCAATCACCCATTCTCCTTCTTTTAAGTTTCTATCTTTTATATAAACTTGTAATTTTTGTATGATTTCCTCTATCGATTTTGCACTACTTAAATTCACATAAGCTAACGTTTGTGCAAAAGCAGTTATATGGCTATGTGCATCTATAAAACTAGGTAACATCGTCTTTCCTTCTAAATCTATTATTTTGGTATCTTCTTCTAAGTAAGCCTCTACTTCTTTTTTCTTACCTATTTTTTGTATACAACCATTTTTTACAAAAACAGCCTCCACATATGGATTTTCATCTTCCATCGTAAGAATATCTCCATGAACATATAATTGACTACTCATATTCTCTCCTCCTACTGAAAAAGGATAAGTTTTTCTTTTATCACTTACCCTTTCATTCTTCTTATTATTTCTCTAATGTTTGTAATTTATGAATTAATTTCTCATAAATTGGTTTCATATGCTCTTCTGTGCTACTTTCTACGACTTGTTCGATAGGTATCCATTTAACAGCACTATTCTCATCCTTCTTAATACGAATCGCCTCTTTTTCATCTGCCTCTAATAGATAAGTAACATCAAAATGTAAATGCGCTGGTACAAACTTTCCTTTTTTATAATGTGGCACAACAATCAAGTCTTCTAAACCAAAAATTCCATCTACTAAAAAGGTAACATGCTCTATGCCTGTTTCTTCGGCAACTTCTCTTTTTACCACTGCTTTTAAATCTTCTTCTCCATCAGCATGTCCACCAATCCATGCCCATGACTGATATATATTATGATAAATCATTAATACTTTTGTTCTTTGGTGATTAACTACCAATGCTGATGTTGTAAAATGCCCTATCTGATTCTTTCTGGTTAGGACATCTGTAAAAGAATCCATAAAAGTAAGTATGACTTGTTTTTCACTGGCTTCTCTTTCATCAAAAGGTATATAGTTTTCTATCTCTTCTCTTAAATTCATTTACTTTCCTCTTTTTTTATTATCTGTTCTACTTCTTTTTTAGCCTGCTTTATATTTTCAAAAAGAATACCATATATACCACAGGCTTTAGCTTGCTCTATATTGGCTGCATTATCATCTAAGAAAATACTTTCTTCTGGCTTAATACAATAGGTTTCTAATAGATAAGTATAAATCTTTTTTTCTGGTTTGCACCAATGTTTTTCAAAAGAATATACGCCTCCATCTATATATGGGTAAAAAGATAGTGTCTGCATATAGGCATAGGTTTCTTCTGCGCAATTTGAAAATAAATAGATAGCATATCCCTTTTGCTTCATCTTTTTTAACCAATCGATACTATCTGGTTTTTCTATATGTAATTTTTCTACCCAATTTTCATTTAATACTTGCTCTATAGCTTCTTTTAAGTGTGGATTCTGCTGAATTAATACTTCTCGATAATCGGCAATGGTTGGGTAAGTTCCTCTATCGCACGCAAGCCAACCTGGACTTTTAAAAATGATTTCATATAACTGTTCTTGTAATTCTTCTGAAAAAGGAAACTGTGCCAAATATTGCTTTGGTTTAAAGTCTACTAATACATTTCCTACATCAAATACTATATTTTTTATCATATACGCTTCTCCTCTTTTATAATAACTTTTAAGTTCTTATTCGAAGATATTTTATAGTCTTCTTATAAGCTTCTAAATTCCTTTAGTCTTTGCTGGTAAGCTAACATGACATCTTCTGCAAGTGCTATTTTAGGTGTTCGAACACCCATCATTTCTATTATTTTTTTTGTAAATAATGGATTTAATATTAGAATCGGACCTATGACATAGGTAGCTACTAAATTATTTTTTCTAATACCTTCTAATTTGGATTGACTATTTAATCCAATGCCTTTTTCTACTGTAGCAAAATAATTTTTTTCATTATCTCCATAGCTCATACTAAACTGACTCTTAAAACCAACTATATCGATATCTTCAAATTTTCCTATAAAATGGCTATTATGCCTATGCATCATGTCTCTTTTGCTATAGATAGG
>CATZDQ010000118.1 GCA_958417695.1 uncultured Clostridiaceae bacterium
AAAAATTCTTTCATACCTTTGTAAAGCAGGTTCTTCCTGCATATATACTTGGAGTTTTCCTTTTTCTAAAGCAATCATTTCTGGTCTTATATAGGCTGTTTTTTCACTAAAATAAGTACCTATATTTTCTACTTCTTTAAAAAGCTTCATCCCCTTTTCATTAGCCATATCTAAATGATAGGTTAACATGCCATAAGCATATACCTTTTCATATAGTTCTAAAGCTTTTTCGTATAGAGTATACCCTTCTAACAAATCTTTCGCTGTATTAGTAATAAGTCCCTCTTTTTTACCTATTTCTTCTATAATTTTTAGTAATTCTTCTTTACAAGTTAGATAGGCTTGTTCGTCCTCAAAAATATCTGTCAAATTCCATTCTTCTGTTTTCTTCATAAACCTTTTCCTCCTTAGAAAAATAGTACTATTCTGTTTTTTAGATAGTACTATTTTTGGTTCTTTTCCTTGTTCTATTTTTATTTTACACTTCTATTTTATATAATTGGAAATTTAAATAATCTGCACTAATTAATTTTAAGTCTATACCATCTACCATTCCTTCTATGGCATCTTTATGAGATTTTCCATGTAGGTGACCATAAAAGCATTTTTTTACATTATAATTTTTCATCACTTGGATAAATTCTGGATGATAAATCGTTCCATTGTTCATCGTCGCTTTCGTTACTGGCGGATAATGCATAACAACTATCCTTTCTCTTTCTTCACCATAGGCTTCTAGACTTTCTTTCATAGATAGTTCTAAACGCAAAGATTCTCTTTTTATCATTTTTTGACTGTTCTCCGAATCTAATAAACTCCATCCTCTTGTACCTGTGATAATTTTGTCTTCTATTAAAAAGGCGTTATTATATAAGAAATCCACATTTTTAATTTCTTTTTCTTGTAAATAGCGTTTCATACTAGTAATGGTTGTCCACCAATAATCATGATTTCCTTTTAATAAAATCTTCTTTCCTGGAAGTTCCTTTAAATACATAAAGTCTGGGTAAGTATCTTCTAGATACATGGCCCAAGAAAAATCACCCGCTAAAATAACGGTATCTTCTGGTTTTACTTTTGCTAACCAATCTGCTTTTATTTTATCACTATGTCCTTCCCAGTTTGCTCCAAATATACTCATTGGTTTGTTTTCTGCAAAAGACAAATGTAAATCCCCTATGATATAAATTGCCATCTTAATTCCTTTCTAACTTATTCTTTCTCTTGCATTTCCTTTGCTTCTATTTTTAAATTTGGTATGGCATTTAGTGTTAAATCAGATACCTGTTTATGGATATAATTGTAGTATCCTGCTGCTGCAATCATAGCACCATTATCTGTACATAAGATAGGTTCTGGGTAATAGACTTGAACACCCGGTGTTTTTTCTAATTGTTTAAATCTTTCTCGAATATAACTATTTGCGGATACACCACCTGCTAAAGCTACTGTGTGAATGTCATATTCCTTCATGGCTTTTTGTACATTTGTTAATAAAATATCTGTTACCGTTTTTTCAAAACTAGCACATAAATCAGCTTTATTTATATCTGGTTGCTTATGATGTAAATTAATGACTGCTGTCTTGATGCCACTAAAACTAAAGTCTAAATTTTCAAAATGTGTTTTAGGAAGTACAATATTAGGCTCTCCTTCTTTTGCTAGCTTGTCTACTTTTGGTCCTCCTGGATATCCTAAACCGATTACTCTTGCTACTTTGTCAAAGGCTTCACCTATCGCATCATCTTTTGTCTTTCCTAATATTTCAAATTCTTTATAATCTTTGATATGAATTAAATGGGTATGTCCACCAGAAACTACCATACATAAAAATGGTGGTTTTAAATCTTTGTGGGTAATATAGTTAGCTGCTATATGTCCTTCCAAGTGATTGGTACCGATAAGTGGTTTTCCTGTAGCGTAGCTTAATGCTTTTGCATAGGAGACACCGACTAAAAGTGCACCCACTAAGCCTGGTCCATAGGTACAAGCAATGGCATCGATATCTTCCGTGGTTACTTTTGCTTCTTCTAATGCTTTTTTAGTTACATTAGAAATAGCTTCTACATGATTTCTAGAGGCAATTTCTGGCACAACACCTCCAAATTTTTCATGAATATCAATTTGTGAGCTTATCACATTAGATAACACTTCTCTCCCATTTTTGACTACCGCTACAGAAGTCTCATCACAACTAGATTCAATTCCTAATACGAATATATCTGTATCTTGTTTCATTTTTATTTGTTTTTTCCTTTCTATTGCCTTTTAAAATAGTCCAAATAAACTAGCTACTATACTGGTAATTCCATTATATACGCCATTAATAACTGGTGAGATAATCCAGCCTGCAAGACCTGTTACCCATAATACAACAAAAACAATGTAAAAAATGGATTCATAATTCTCCATCCATGTACGTGCAGAATATGGTAAGAAGTTTTTTAGGACTTTTGAACCATCTAATGGTGGTAATGGAATTAAATTGAAAATACCTAAACCAATATTAATAATCACCGTCATTTGTAATATTGTCATAATAATCAATCCTAATTGGCTACCAATTGCAAAGACTGGTGCAAAAGTACCTATGGCAAAATAGATAATCGAAAATACGAATGCTAGTAGTATGTTCATCAAAGGTCCTGCTATAGATACAATGGCATCTCCTTTACTCATAGTTATATTTCTATTAAAATTTCTAGGATTAATTTCTACTGGTTTTCCCCAACCAAATCCTGCAAATAATAACATGATAGAACCTATAGGGTCTAAATGTGCTAAGGGATTTAAAGTTAGTCTTCCCTGTCTTCTGGGTGTATCATCTCCTAATTTGTCAGCTGCTAACGCATGAGCATATTCGTGGAAAGTAATGGCTATCAAAACACCTGGTACAGTAAGTAATAAGCTTAATAATTCCTGTGGATTTCCTAAATACCTTCCTATCATCATTATTATTAAAATAGCCATTATAATATATAGACTTCTTCTATCAAAAGTAAATCAAAACATATTGTTCTCCTTTCTCTTTTTTGACACCCTTATTTTTGATTTTCTCTATTTAATCGATTTTATTTTATAACTTCTATATTCTATAACGCATATAGCTTAAATGCTAAGTAATCTTCCTATAAATAACGATTGACTTATTAATATTGATTAAACTTTATTTAGCCTACTATAAGATTTTTTTATTATTTCATATCTTATTCTCATTATTTTTTTATAGAATTCTTTCCTTTCAATGGACATACAATTTATGCTATTTATAAATTTATCAATTTTATCCATGTTAATTTTAGTAAAGGTTCTTTGAATAGCATTATTACAATCTTCATTTTTAGCACTTTGAATATAGGTCATATAGTTTATTTTTTTTCCGTTTTCTTTTATACAAGAATAACAATTAATGGCTACATTTTTAAGCTCATTTTCACTTAATTTTTCAATCTTACTATCTTCTAACATTGGATTTAAGCAAGAGCCACAATCATATATTGGAGAAAATCTTGCACTGTTACTTCTTGCATTTACTAAAAGTCCCCAATTTCCATTATGTCTATCTGTATTTCCTATTAAGCTATCCATTATAAACATGTCCCAAAATTTTTCTTTCATATTATCATTTATAATAATATGAATTTTAGACATCATTTTTATTTCTTCTATCACTTCCATAATATCTGATAATTCTGTTTCAATTTTTTTATCTGGATTGGCACTTAATACTAAATTTTCAAATTCATATAGTATATGATTTTCATCCGTGAAATCTTCACATCCACATACTATTTTCTCTTTTTCATTATAGATATATGTACCTAATACTGTATTTTGAGTCTCAAATCCACATATTTTAAATATATTGCTCCCTACATATTCTGAAAATGCATTATTCATATAAGATATATGTTTATTCTTTTCTCTTATAGGGTCTGGAAATTTAACTAGATATCTTATATTCTCATAAATTAGAGTTTTCTTTTTTTCTGACCCCTTATAACTATTTAATTCTTCTGTTGCTTTTGAAAAATCTATCATATTGCACCTCCTTTTACCTTTCCACCTTTTCCTTAAAGTCTATCATTTTCTATAAAATTGATTTTTTTAATTTTACTATTTCCATGAATTGCAATAAGTAGATTATTTTCCATGATATGAAATGGACATACTTTAAATGCTATGATAACTTATTAAGCATTATTAATAGGTTTCATGGTTGGGAATAACAAAACATCCCTAATAGAAGCAGAATTTGTCAATAACATAATTAAACGATCGATTCCAATACCTAAACCGCCTGTAGGTGGCATACCATATTCTAGAGCATTAACAAAGTCTTCATCCATCATGTTAGCTTCTTCATCACCAGCATCTCTTGCTTCTACTTGTTTCTTAAATCTTTCATATTGATCAATCGGGTCATTTAATTCAGAATACGCATTAGCATACTCTCTTCCTCCTATAAATAGTTCAAATCTTTCTGTTAAACGTGGGTCTTCTGGTTTTCTTTTGGTAAGTGGTGATACCTCTACAGGATAATCATACACAAAAGTTGGTTGTATTAAAGTATCTTCTACTTTTGCTTCAAATACTTGGTTAATAATTTCTCCTCTAGTTAATTTGATAGGGTCTAATTCTATCTTTAATTCTTCAGCCACTTTTTTGGCTTCTTCATCACTTTCTATCGTATTAAAATCTACACCAGTTTGTTCTTTAATACTATCTATCATACTAATTCTTTTCCATGCAGGTGTTAAATCAATTTCCACGTCTTGATATGTAATCTTTGTAGTTCCTAGTACTTTTTGTGCAGTTTTAGAAACGAGTTCTTCTGTAATATCCATCATATCATGATAGTCTTGATAAGCTGCATATAATTCTATATTGGTAAATTCAGGATTATGTTTAATATCCATACCTTCATTTCTAAACATTCTTCCCATTTCATACACTTTGTCAAAACCACCCACTATTAATCTTTTTAGATATAATTCGTTAGCAATTCTTAAATACATATCTATATCTAAACTATTGTGATGGGTAATAAATGGTCTAGCAGTTGCACCACCTGCTATAGTATTTAAAATAGGGGTTTCTACTTCTAAATATCCTTTTTCATCTAAGATATTTTTAATTTCTTTTAAGATTTTAATTCTAGTTAAAAAAGTAGTTTTTACTTCTGGATTCATAATTAAATCCACATATCTTTGTCTGTAACGTAAATCGGTATCTTTTAATCCATGAAATTTTTCTGGAAGTGGTCTTAAAGATTTAGAAAGTAGTGTTACTTCCTTAGCATGTATCGATATTTCTCCTGTTTTTGTTTTAAATACAAAACCAGTAATTCCAATAATATCTCCTATATCATCTTCCTTAAATTGTTTATAACTCTCTTCGCCTAATTCATTAATACTAACATAACTTTGTATTCTACCATCTCCATCTTGGATATGACAAAAAGAAGCCTTTCCCATAATTCTCTTACCCATCATTCTACC
>CATZDQ010000119.1 GCA_958417695.1 uncultured Clostridiaceae bacterium
CTGAGCGTTTGCCCACTTTTTACCATTATAATCATACCAACTAGTATCTCCACTACTTGTTTTTTCCACTTTTCCTTTTTCATTATTGGTTGGTTCTGTAAATTTAATGGGCGTCATTCCAGATGCTAGCCCTGGTCTATTCACACCTTCTTGGATATTAAAACTTTCTCCAAGTGCTTGGCTAATTTGCTCTTCTAGACCAAGTAAACCACTTTCTTCATCCTTTTTTCCTTGCTCAGTGTCATTTTTTGCTTTTTGAGCCTGTGTAATAATTCCATTTTCACCAACTAAGGCATTGATTGCTACACCTGCTAAAATAATTAATACAATAATCGTAATCACTAACGCTATTAGCGTAACCCCTTTTTGTTTCATTTTTTACTTCTCCTTTGTTTACTATTTTTACTATTATTTACCACTTCCATAAAAATATACGATAACCATCCTTTTTTTCTTTTATGTCTCCATTTATTCTATAAACGGTAAATTATACTAATATATGCTATTAGCATAATTATATTTATGCTTTTAACTTTTGTCAACTTCTTTTTCAATTTCTGTTTTCTTATTTCTTACTAATCTTTTATAACTATCTATTTTCTTTTAATAAGAAAATCTACTTTAGTTATGCTTTGTTTTGCCGAATTAATGACCATTCTGTCTAATAAAATTTCTTGACAATCCTATAAATTAGACATATACTTGTGGCATAGAATATACTTTATTTTTAAAGAATAAATCTAAAAAGAAAGGAATGGATAATATGGACAATATCATTGAAATTAGATGGCATGGTAGAGGCGGTCAAGGTGCTAAAACAGCTTCTTTGTTACTAGCAGATGCTGCTTTTAATACAGGCAAATACATTCAAGGTTTTCCAGAGTATGGACCTGAAAGAATGGGTGCTCCTATTACAGCATATAACCGTATTAGCACTAGCCCTATCCGTTTACATAGTAATATCTATGAGCCAGATTACGTAGTTGTAGTAGATGATACGTTATTAGAGTCAGTAGATGTTACAGCTGGTTTAAAAGCAACTGGCGCTATTGTTATTAATACAACCAAAGATGCTACTTATTTAAAATCTGTTTTAAAAGGTTATAGCGGAAGAGTATATACCATTGATGCTAGAAGAATATCTGAAGAAGCTTTAGGAAAGTATTTCCCAAATACACCAATGCTTGCTTCTATTGTTAAAGTGTCTGGTATTATGACAGATGAAGAATTTTTAAATGATATGAAAGGTTCTTTTAAGCATAAATTTGCTAAAAAACCAGAAGTAATCGAAGGAAATATGAAAGCTTTAGAAATGGCTTTACAGGAAATTAAATTAGTAGAATTTTAAAAAGGAGGCTTACAAGTATGTCAGAAAAAATAGATAAAAATACACCATGGCAAGAACTAACCCCTGGTGGTACCATTTATAATGCTGGTAATTCTATGGAATTTAAAACTGGTGATTGGAGAAGTGTAAAACCTGTCTTCTTATCTGAAAAGTGTAAACAATGTGGACTTTGTTTCCCTGTTTGCCCAGATAATGCTATTCCAGTAGGAAAAGACCAAAAAAGAACCGACTTTAATTATGATTATTGCAAAGGATGTGGCGTATGTGCTAAAACCTGTCCATTCGGTGCTATTGAAATGAAAGAAATATAAAAAAGAAAGGATGATAAAAACATGGGAATTAGAGAACGTTTAAGTGGTAATGAAGCGTCTGCAATTGCAATGAAACAAATTAATCCAGATGTAGTTGCAGCATTTCCTATTACCCCTTCTACAGAAATACCGCAATACTTCTCTACTTTTGTAAGTAATGGAAGTGTAGATACAGAGTTTGTAGCTGTAGAGAGTGAGCATAGTGCTATGAGTGCTTGTATTGGTGCAGAAGCAGCAGGTGCTAGAGCTATGACCGCTACCTCTTCTAACGGTTTAGCCTTAATGTGGGAAATGATTTATATTGCTTCTTCTTTAAGACTACCTATCGTTATGCCTTTAGTCAATAGAGCTTTATCTGCTCCTTTAAATATCCATAATGACCATTCTGATGCTATGGGTATTCGTGATAGTGGTTGGATTATGTTATTTTCAGAAAATAACCAAGAGGCTTATGATAATTTAATTATGGCTCACCGTATTGCAGAACATAAAGATGTCATGTTACCTCTTTGTGTATGTCAAGATGGATTTATCACTTCTCATTCTATCGAAAATATAGAGTTAATTGAAGATGATAAGGTAAAAGAATTTATAGGAACTTACAAACCAGAACACTATTTACTAAATAAAAAAGAACCAATTGCTGTAGGTCCAATGGATTTACAAGCTTACTTATTTGAGCACAAATACCAAGAAGCTAATGCTATGCGTGCTGCTAAGGACGTCATCGTAGAAGTTTCTAAAGAATTTGAAAAAATGACTGGCAGAAAATATAGCTTATTTGAAGAATACCGTTTAGATGATGCCCAAATGGCTATCATTTGTATGAATTCTACAGCTGGAACTGCAAAAGTAGTTGTAGATAATTTAAGAGAGCAAGGTATTAAAGCAGGACTTCTAAAATTAAGAGTATTTAGACCTTTCCCAGCTGAAGAAATTGCCAAAGCGATTTCACATGTTAAAGCAGTGGCTGTTTTAGATAAAGCAGATGGACTAAACGCTTGTGGTGGTGCTTTATATACGGATGTTACCTCTGGTATGTTCGTAAATCACATTAGCGTTCCTACTGTCAACTATATTTATGGTATTGGTGGTAGAGATACTACTGCTAAAGATATTGAAGGTGTTTACCAAGACCTTGCAGAAATCGTAAAAACTGGAAAAATAGATAATCCATACCGTTATTTTGGATTAAGAGGAGGTGACAAATAATGGCTTATAATTTAAAAGAAATCGTTGCTAATAAACCAGCTGTTTTCGTTTCAGGACATAGAATGTGTGCTGGTTGTGGTGCCCCTCCTGTTGCTAGAATGGTTATGAGAGCCTTAAAAGAAGGAGACCACGCCGTTGTTTCTAATGCAACTGGATGTATGGAAGTTTCTACTTGTATCTATCCTTATACTTCTTGGTCATGTTCTTATATCCATACAGCATTCGAGTGTGCTGCTGCCACTTGTTCTGGTGCAGAAGCTGCTTACCAATCTATGAAAAGACAAGGTAAACTACCTGTTGATGAACATACTAAATTTATTACATTTGGTGGAGATGGTGGTACTTATGATATCGGTCTTCAAAGTTTATCTGGTGCTATGGAAAGAGGCCATGATATGACCTATGTATGTTACGATAATGGTGCCTATATGAACACCGGTATTCAACGTTCTTCTGCAACACCTCGTTTTGCAGATACAACGACTTCCCCTGCTGGTGAAGTTATCCCTGGTAAAATGCAATCTAGAAAAGACCTAACTGCTATTATGGCTTCTCATCATTTACCTTATGTAGCACAAACTATTGGCGTTAACAACTTCAAAGATTTATATGAAAAAGCTGAAAAAGCAATTTATACACAAGGACCTACTTTCTTAAATGTTTTAGCACCTTGTCCAAGAGGTTGGGGATATCCTACCGACATGTTAATGCAGATTAATAAATTAGCAGTAGATACTTGCTATTGGCCACTATATGAAGTAATAGATGGGAAATATAAAGTTACTTATAAACCTGCTAAGAAGCTTCCAATAGAAGAATTCTTAAAACCACAAAGAAGATTTAGTCATATGTTTAAACCTGGCAATGAATGGATGATTGCAGAATTCCAAAAAGAAGTAGATAAGAGATGGCAAGAATTATTAGATTTAGAAGAAATGTCTAATCGTGAAGAGCAAGAAGCTTAATCTAGTGCAACCTCATGAAGAAGAGGTAAGAATTTTCTTACCTCTTTTTTTCTTGTTTAATTTTTCCATCTAAACATATATCAAGAAATTTTTAACACTACTAACGCATGAGATAATTCATTTTTTCAATTAACTTTATGTCACTAAATGTTCTATTTCTATTCCTCATTTTTTTGATTTTGAACAATCCACTTAACTTATCTTCATACTTTTTTCTACTTATTAAGATTTTATGATAATAATTGACTTTTGGGATAGTATAATATATAAATATACTAATATGAACATACAGGAGGCTTTTTAGATGAATGAACAAAATGAAAATGAAGAAAATCCAGAAATTTCTATAGATTCAAATATTCCTATAGAGGAACCAGAAATTAAACCAACAAGCAAAAAAATAACCTATATGAATTTTGCTCTCATTGTGATTATTTTTATTGGCTTATTGATTTATATGTTAAAAGTAGATGGCCTAGATAACTTAATCCAAGTTTTAACACAGGTAGATTACCGTTGGGTTTTAGCTGGCATTGGTTGCTTACTTATTTTATGGCTATGTGATTCCATTTGTCTACACATACCTTTAAAGAAATTATATCCTAACCAGAGATTTACCACTTCTATTAAAGTAACTATGATTGGACAACTTTTTAATAATATTACACCTTTTTCTTCTGGTGGCCAACCGATGCAAGCATATGAACTTACTAAAACCGGTAAAAGGGCTAGTGATTCTATGTCAGTGCTTGCTATGAAATTTATTATTACACAAATTGCGCTAGTTGTTTTTACTTTAGTCGTTATGCTATTTCAATTTGACTTTTTTGCTACTTTGTTTCAAGATTACTTGTGGGTTGCTATTTTAGGTTTCGTAGCCAATATTGTGCTTATTGTGGTTGTTATTTTAGCAGGTATTTCTCCTAAATTGATTACTTGGCTAACCACGCCTGTCATTCACCTACTAGGAAAGTTGAAAATTCTAAAGCATCCAGATAGTACGATTGAGAAGTTAAACAGCAGTATTACTAATTTTAATATGCAATTTAAATTTATGCATACCCAAAAGAAAATAGTTGCTAAAGTATTTTTATGGGCTTCTCTTCAAAGTTTTGCCTATTATGCTATTACTTATATGGTGTATCGTGCTTTTGGAAATGTCGGTATTAACTTTTGGCAGATTGTACCTGCGCAAGCTTTCTTATTGATGATTATGACCATTATGCCTACACCTGGTGCTGGTGTCGGTGCAGAGGGCGGCTTTTTATTAATTTTCAATTCTATTTTTAAAACAGGAACGATTAACATGGCTATTCTATTTTGGAGAATGTATACTTTTTATTTACCCATTATTGTTGGAACATTTTTCTTAATTCCTACTCGTAAAAAGGAAAATACAAAAAAACATTAGAAATACATTTCTAATGTTTTTATTTTTCCTATGCTTCTGTATCTTCTTCTGGAGCTTCTACTGGACAAACACCTCTACAAGTTCCACATCCAATACATTCTTCTGGATTAATTACATATTTGTCTTCTCCTTGTGAAATACATC
>CATZDQ010000120.1 GCA_958417695.1 uncultured Clostridiaceae bacterium
GGTGACGAAGAAAAAATCCGTGTTGGTAAAAAATTAATCAAAGGTAGTCTTTTTTCTTATGCTTTTATTTTAGCCATTAATCTAATTTTATCAGCAATTAAGTCTCTTATTGGATAAACCCTCGATTTTTTGAAAGGAGATATTCTTGGAAAATACACAAAATCAAATCACAGAAATGATTCTTCAAACTATTAATACTTTATTTAGTACTCTATTTTCTTCTATTGATAATCAAATCTACTCTATTTTAGATAAATTAACCTTTATCTCTCCTGATGTACTACATGACGCTTATTTTTCACAAATCTTAGGCAATCAGACTATGCAGAATTTAATTTTAATTGCCAATAGCCTTTTACTTGCCATCTTTTTATATTATGCCATACGTTTATTATTTTCACATTTTTCTTATATAGAAATAGAGCGTCCATATCAATTTATTTTTAAGCTACTATTTTTTGCTTTATGTATAAATGGTTCTTATTTTATTTGTGAACAAATATTATCCATTAATCATTTATTGTCTTCTGCCATTACGGATGTTGGAAAAATATTATTTCAAAAAGAAATTTCTTTTAACCAATTTATTTTAACCTTAAATTCCATTATTAGCATAGAAAAAGATACTTTTAATATTTTTTCTATTGATGGCCTAATCAAAGGATTTATTTCTATTGGATTATTTAATTTAGTTTTTTCTTTTTCTCTACGTTATATTATGGTTAAAGTCTTTACCTTTTTATCTCCCTTTGCTTTTTTAACTTTAATTAATCATTCCACTTCCTGGCTTTTTAAAACTTGGATAAGAAGTTTCCTTAGTTTATTATTATTACAGTCTTTTATCTCCATTATTCTATTAGTGATTTTTTCTGTTTCTTACCAAACCCAAGATTTATTTTCTAAGTTTATTCTAATTGGTGGTATTTATGCTTTATCTAAATCTAACCAATATATGAGAGATTTACTAGGCGGTATTTCAACAGATATTTCACAAAATTTTACTAATCTACGTACTTTTTTTAAATAATTTTTTTGAAAGGAGAATTTATGAAATTTATTTTTCCACAAAACTATCAGTTCTCTAGTAAGCTATTTGGTATTATGGACTATTCCACGGCTATTTTTAATCTTATTTGTTGGATTATTTTCTTTGCACTAGGGCACTTGTTGTTTCAAAGTCTAACTTGGAAAATTACTTTTTTTATTATTTTTTGTTTTCCAATTTTTTTAATTAGTATCCTTGGTTTTCATCATGAAAATGTACTATATGTTTTTCATTATCTTTTTCTTTACTATAAAAAGCAAAAAGTCTATCTCTATCAAAAATAACTACTTTTATATCCTTTTCTCTATATTCTTCTTGTTTATTTTCATTTTCTTAGTTGTAAAAGAAGTAGAAAAATGCTATAATTTGTTGTAGTTTAAATTTTCCATTGGAAGGAGCATACTTATGAAATTAGAACAAAATGACTTACCACTACTTTTTTCAAATACTGAATTACCAGACATCTTTTTTACAGAATATTTGTCACAAACCAATGGTGATTTTATTAAAGTGTATTTATATATGATTTTCCTATCTAAATATGGAAAAGATATAAAATTAAATGATTTATCAAAAAAATTAGAACTACCTTTGAAAACTATTCAAGATGCTATTAAATATTGGGAGGATAGCGGTGTGATTACCAAAAAGAATATGGGCTATATTCTAAATAATTTACAAGAATTAGAACTTCACAAATTATATAAACCCCGTGTCTCTCTTTCCGCTGATACCTTACAACAAACCGCACAAAACCAATATCGAGCTAAGGCTATTGAGAATATTAATAATGAATTTTTCCAAGGTATCATGTCTCCTTCTTGGTATAGTGATATTGATTTATGGTTCAAAAAATATGCCTTTGATGAAGAAGTTATGATTGCATTATTTCGTTATTGTTTTAATCGCTCTGCCTTACATAGGAATTATATTCAAACCGTTGCGGATGCTTGGAATAAGAATCATATTCAGACTTTCAATGATTTAGATAAATATTATGAAAAACAAGAAAAATTAAACACTATCTATAAATCTATTGCAAAAAAATTAGGATATACTAGACAATTAACACAATACGAACAAGCTTATGTAGAAAAATGGGTTATGGATTATGGTTATTCTTTAGATATCATAGAAATTGCTTTAAAACGTACTACTTCTAAAGCTAATCCTAATTTTGATTACTTAGATAAATTATTGTCTGACTGGAACGAAAGAGGCTTTAAAACAGTTACTGAAATTCAAAACTTTTTATCAGAATTAAAACAAAAGAAAAAAGATGTAAAAGAATTAGAAAAAAAGAGCGGATATGCTAATTATGAGCAACGAAAATATGATAATCTAAATAGTTTATATGCAAATTTAAATTTATAATAAGGAGATTTCATGAATCATTCCAACTTAAAAAATCTATTATCTGAATATGAAAAAAAACGTTTACATGCTATTTATGAAGCAGAACATAGAAAGAATTTATTATATGCGCAAGAACCTAGATTACAAGAAATTGATACTCTTTTAAGTAAAGAGGCTATTCAAATTTCTAAAGAAATGCTTCATAACCCAGATAAAAAATTAATAGAACAATTACAAATAGATATTGAAAGATTAAAAAAAGAAAAATTATCTATTTTAAAAAAATTGGGTAAAGAAGAGTCTTATTTAAAACCAACTTATGAATGTTCCCATTGTAAAGATACTGGTTATATCATGCAAGATTCACGTAGTATTATGTGTAACTGTCTTAAACAAAAATTGTTTGATATAGAATATAATAAAAGTAATATTTATAATTTACAGAAAGAAAATTTTAACACTTTTTTATCCACAGTTTATGCAGAAGAAGTGGATGAAAATAAATATCATTCGAAACTTTCGCCTAGAGAAAATATAGAATGTATAAAAAAGATTTGTCTTTCCTTTATTCATAATTTTGATAAACCTGATGAGAAAAACTTATTATTTACCGGAAATACTGGTTTAGGAAAAACTTTCTTATCTAATTGTATTGCAAACGAAATTTTAAAACAAGGAAAAACGGTTCTTTATCAAACAGCTCCTGTTATGTTAGACACGATTATGGATTACCGTTTTGGTAAGGAAACTTCGTCAAAAGATACTTATGATAATTTATTAAGTGTAGACTTACTAATTATTGACGATTTAGGTACCGAATATATGAATAATATGAAGTTCTCTGAATTATTTAATATTATTAATACGCGTCTTTTAAATGCTAACCAGAAAGTAACCAAAACAATTATCTCTACTAACTTAAGCTTACAAAATTTATTTTCTTGCTATGATGAAAGAATTGTTTCTCGCATTGTTGGAAATTATCATATTTGTTATTTTTTCGGCGATGATATACGTTTTAAAAAAAGATAATTTTTATAGATTTACAGAAAAAAATAAAGAAAAGATATCCTCTTTTCTTTATTTTTTATATTTTTATTCTTCTTCCTCAGTTGGTTCAATTAATTCCATACTAACTACTTTTCCACCATCATTTGTTCTCATTAAAGTAACACCTTGTGTCGATCTACCTAATATACTAACATCCTTTACTTTTAATCTAATAATAGTTCCTTTATCTGTTATTAACATGATATCTTCGGTTCCTGTAGCAATGCGAATACCGACTATATTACCGGTTTTTGGTGTTATCTTATAAGTAATGACACCTCTTCCTCCTCTGTTTTGTACCCTGTATTCCTCTAATTCTGTCCTTTTTCCAAATCCATTTTCAGTAATAGCAAGTAAGGTAGCATTATTTCCAGTAATAATCGATTCCATACCGATAACTTGATCATCTTCATCTAAACGAATTCCTATAACGCCTTGGGCAGATCTACCTACAGGACGAACATCTTTCTCATCAAAAGTAATACTCATTCCTTTTTTAGTAACTAATACTACATTATCTTCTCCGTCCGTAAGTCTTACATCGATTAATTCATCGTCTTCCTTTAAAGTAATAGCCAACAAGCCTGTTTTTCTAGATGTACTATATTCTGATAATGCGGTTTTCTTAATAAGACCATTTTTCGTACCCATTAACAAATATTTACCTTCTGCAAAGTTATTAATTGGTATCACTGCTGATATTTTTTCTCCATTATCTAATTGTAATAAATTAACGATAGCTGTTCCTCTAGCAGTTCTTCCTGCTTCTGGAATTTCATATCCTTTTAATCTATATAATTTTCCTAAATTGCTAAAGAATAAAATTGTATCATGCGTAGATGCTGTAAAGATTTGTTTTACAAAATCTTCTTCTCTAGTAGCAATACCTGTTATACCCTTTCCACCCCTTCTTTGACTCTTATAAGTATCTACAGGCATTCTCTTAATATATCCAAAATGTGTCAAAGCAACTACAGTTTGCTCTTCTTTAATTAAGTCTTCTACATCAAATTCTCCTTCAGCTGCTGCTATTTTTGTTTTTCTCTCATCACCGAATTTTTCTTTTATTTCTAATAATTCTTCTTTAATAATGTCATATACCAATCTATCACTGTTTAAAATATCTCTTAAGTGTGCAATTAAAGCCATTAATTGATTATATTCTTCGTCTATTTTTTCTCTTTGTAATCCAGATAATGTTTTTAATCTCATATCTAGAATAGCTTGTGCTTGTATGTCTGATAATTTAAATCTTTCCATCAATCTTTCTTTCGCATCATCATAGGCACTACGAATAATATTAATTACTTCATCAATATTGTCTAATGCTATTTTTAATCCTTCTAAGATATGTGCTCTTGCTAGGGCTTTATCTAATTCGAATTGTGTTCTACGTAATATAACATTTTTTCTATGTTCAATATAATAATCTAAACATTGTCTTAATGTTAAAATTTTAGGTTCTCCATTTACTAAAGCAAGCATAATAATACCAAATGTATCTTGCATTTGTGTGAATTTATATAATTGATTTAGAACAACTTTTGCATTAGCATCTCTTTTTAATTCAATTACAACCCTAACTTTTTCTTTTCTATCAGACTCATCTCTTATTTCTGAGATTCCTTCTATTCTCTTCTCTCTTACTAGGGATGCAATATTTTCAATTAATTTTGCTTTATTTACTTGATATGGCAAAGAACTAACGATAATTCTTTGTTTATTACCGCTCATTTCTTCTATTTCTGCTTCTGCTCTTACAGTGATTTTACCTCTACCCGTAGTATATGCTTGTTTAATACCTTCTCTGCCTAAAATAACACCTTCTGTTGGAAAATCTGGCCCCTTAATAACCGCCATTAAATCTTCATCTGTTACTTCATCTTCATCTATAATTTTAATAATACCATTGATTACCTCTGT
>CATZDQ010000121.1 GCA_958417695.1 uncultured Clostridiaceae bacterium
AAAGTATCTGTTAGTTGGATACCTGCTGTAGCGTCAAAGATAGATGTATGTTCGTCATTAATGAAGTCTGATGAAACAACAGCATCTTCTGTATATTCAATAATACCTTTCATTTCATTTTCTGATGCTTCTTTCATAACTTTACAAAGTTCTTCCATAGTGGTTGGTTTTGCTAAGTTACAAGTTAAATCTACTACAGATACATCTACAGTTGGTACTCTAAATGCCATACCTGTTAATTTTCCATTTAAGTCTGGGATAACTTTTCCTACTGCTTTTGCTGCGCCTGTTGAAGAAGGTATAATGTTAGCAGAAGCTGCTCTACCGCCTCTCCAATCTTTTTTAGATGCTCCATCTACTGTTTTTTGTGTTGCAGTTGTAGAATGTACAGTTGTCATTAATCCATCTACAATACCAAAATGGTCATGAATGACTTTGGCAAGTGGTGCTAAACAGTTTGTTGTACAAGATGCATTGGATACAATATTCATACTACTTTCATATTTTTCATTATTAACTCCCATTACAAACATAGGTGCATCTTTTGAAGGTGCACTGATGACTACTTTCTTAGCGCCACCTTTTAAATGTGCTTCTGCTTTTTCCATAGTAGTAAATACGCCTGAACATTCTAATACATATTCTACACCATCATTTCCCCATGGAATATTAACTGGGTCCATTTCATTATATACTTTTATTTCTTTTCCATTCACAACGATTGTATTTTCTCTTGCAGATACCTCTCCGTCAAATTTTCCATGTACGGTATCATATTTTACCATATAAGCCATATAATCTGCTGTGATGAAAGGGTCATTAATTGCTACAACCTCTACTTCTTTATTTTTTAGTGCTGCTTGGAAAGCTAAATTTCCAATTCTTCCAAAACCATTGATTCCAATTCTAACTGTCATTTTCATTTCCTCCTTAACATTTATTATTGTTTTAACACTGCTATTTTATACCAAGTATTGTTAGTTTTCAAGTATTTCTTACCATTCTTTTCATAATTTTGAAGTTTTTTCTATTTTTCTATTGCATTATGTAAATAATTATGTTATTATCTAGTTATGTAAGGTTATTCTACTTACAAAAAAATCACAGGAGGTCATCAGCATGACTCATGCACGGGACAATCCCAGTAATCTTTCTTTAGAAACCAAAATGGTTGGCAGTTGCTGTCCGACGCCGCACACGGCGGGAGGGTAAACATGAGAAGATTCCGGAGTGGATTTACGTAGTGACAATTGAATAATGTGATTTATTGACCCGGCGGTGTAATGCACCGCCGGGTGTTTTTTTGTTAAACAAAAAAATATCCACTCTAGTAGGAGTGGGTATTTTCTATAATGTGATATCGATTTTTTTAAACCAGAATTTTTTTACACCTTCAGCGGTGATTTCATGAAATAAAAAGTCATGTACATCTTGTCCTGTAATTTCTTGATGCCAGAAATCATGAACTTCTTGAAATACTTTTTCTTGCTTTGGAGTTAATTCTAATTTTATTTCATGAAACAAGAAATTCTTTACTTTTGTCCAAACACTAATCTCTGTTGGTAAAGACTTTCCTTGTTCTTCTGCTTTGTTCATTGGTTCTGCCACATTTACGTTATTCTCTTCCACCTTTATTTCCTCCTTTGTATCTACTATTTTTATTCTTATCATCGTATTATTTATACTACAATTGGTTTAGAAAATCAATACTTTTTCTGTTTGTCATGTAAATGTAATATTGTAATATTTTCGTAATCTTGTTTTTACAATTCCATCTGTGTTCCTAAAAAGCTAGCAGCTGACTGCACTACTTTTTTTTCAACTTCTGTCATTTTCGTATTTGCATCTTTTGATATTAAAATAACACTGCCGATTACATCTCCATCTGAAATGATTGGATACACCACTTGTGCATTATTTTTCTTGTCTGCATTTTCATTTTGTGTAATCGGAACGGAAACATCATTATTTTCTTTACTAATATAGGCTTCCTTATCATCCATAATTCTTTCTAAATCTTTACTAATGCCTTGTTCTAAAAATTCTTTTTTAGAACCTCCTGATACAGCAATAACCGTATCTTTATCTGTTATACAGGCAATATGCCCTGTTGTTTTTGCTAAAGTTTCTGCATATTCTGTAGCAAATTCAGAAAGTTCACCAATTGGTGAATATTTTTTTAAAATAATTTGTCCTTCTCTATCTGTAAAAATTTCTAATGGGTCTCCTTCTTTAATACGTAATGTTTTTCTAATTTCTTTTGGAATTACAATTCTTCCTAAGTCATCTATTCTTCTTACCACACCGGTTGCTTTCAAACTCTTTCCCTCCTTTATTTTTTAAGTCTACTCTTATTATGACAAAAGTGGGAAATTTTATGCATTTTTTTATTTTTCTTTGAAATTCCTTTTTTAAAAAGAATAAAAGATAGATTATTCTATCTTTTATTCTTTATTGGATATTAATTTTGTTTTATATCTATCTAATATATTTCCTAGTTCTCTTGAAAAATCTTCTAACATAACCAGCTTAATGGTTGTCTCTTTTCCATCTAAATAGTCATCCATCACTTGTTTTAATTTTTTAATGTTCTTCATTTCTGGTTCTATCTGTTTGGTATATTTTCTAGCACGGTCTGCTAACATTTCCTTAATCGTTACTATATCTTCATTACTTGCACAAGAAATTCTTTGGAATAGTTGGAAAACATCATAATATTTAAATATTGGAATTTCCATACATTCTTTAGCGAATTTATCATAAAACCATTCCATTTTCATTGGAATAAACTTAAAGATTTCTTCTGCCTTTTCTTGATACATTTTGTCTTTTAATTTTTCATTGATATCATTAAAATATTTTAAGACTTCTTCCATCTCTACTCCTACTTCATTTACAGAAATGGTGTCTAACTCTTCTTCCACATTATCGCAATATTCAGAGGTTAAAGAGGACATATTTAAACCAGTTAAAAAGACGGTTTTCATAGTTTTTATATCATAATCAATTAAACCTTTTTTTATAAAGTAACTGAAATATGCAAATATTTTTACAATTTCAATTGGTTTAATTCTTCCCTCTTTGACATCTTCTAAGACTTCTTCAATAATGCCATCAAATTGGTCATCTGAAATCTTCCAATATTCTTCTGTTAATAATCGCTTGTAACCTGGTAATTTATCTGTATCGACTGTATTAATAATGACTTCCATATTTTCTTTAAACGTTTTCATATCAAAAATACGTGTACGAATATAAATCTCGATAAATTTAAAGAAACGATATTCTGCTTTAAAATTATAATAATAGTTATTATCAAATTCTTTAATATAAAATTGACGATTATCCATAAAGACTCTCGAAGAAACTAAAATCGCCTTATATTCTTCATTGCTATTGATATTAATAAATTTATCTTTTGTTACTTTACCTGCCTTAATTTCAAAAGAAATTGCAATGGTAAAGATTAACATAGTCTGCATTACTCTATGGTTTGTATTAGGATAGGCTTTATTTACCATATCAAAAATCTTTTTAAAATCATTTAAAGCATGCTTTAAAATTCTTAAGTTTCTAGTACCACTTTTATTAAAAGTAGAAATAATTAGGTTAGTATTTTCTCTTAAAAATCGTATTAAATCTGGATATTTCTCATAACGCATCAGTATACCATTTATAATATAGTTAAATTCTGGTGCATATTCAAAGGTTTCTCCTATTAACTTTTCTTTAATTCTTTCATAGTCATTGGCTTTATCAAAAACATACTCAATTGTATCTTGTATTCTTTCTACCATTGGTTTATCTGTTTTCTTAATTAGGTCGCCTTCTTTGTCCAATAAATAGGTAGCTATAAATGTTTTCATTTCTAAATTGCTACTTTTTAGTTTTGTAGATAACTCTTTTTCATTACAGATAATAATCGTTTTAATATGGTCATGCTCTACAAAATTATTAATATAACCTAAAATATCAATAACATCTACATTGGCTCTTTCTAAGTCATCAAAACATAAAACTTTATCATCTGTTGAAAAGAACTCACTATAATCTAATTTGTCTCCATTTTGGGTAACACCAAAGAAGTTCGCCATATCTAAGCCTGTCTTAGCATATTCTGGTATCGTATTTTGTCCATTGGCATTCATATATTTTTTTAAGTTTTTATCCATTAATTGTGTTGTTTCTATAAAGATTTTTTTACTAATCTCTTCTAGATTAGAAATACCATACAAAGACATATAAATGGTTGTATAGCGTTTTCCATTTAATTGCATGGATTCAATTTTATTACGAATTTTATGATTCCAAAAATAAGTTTTTCCGCTTCCCCATTCTCCATTAATCATAATGGCATAATCGGTATAATCCGCTCTGATATAATCCAATATGCTTTCTACTAAATCTTCCATTTTTCCTACCACCTCTTTTAATCTTTTGCAATTGTTACGACTATAATAGTCTTAGCACCATTTTCTTTCAATATCTTAGCACAGGCATTCACTGTACTTCCTGTTGTATATATGTCGTCTACTAAAATAATGTTTTTTCCTTTTATCCTTTCGGGATGTCTTAAGCTATATACCTGTTTAACGTTTTCCACACGTTCCTTTCTGTTTAATGAACTTTGTGGTAAATTATGTTTTACTTTTTGTAGACAATTCTTCTCTAAAAAAATGGTCCCTATTTTATTTTCTCTTATTATCCTTACCAATTCTGTGCAAATTAATTCACTCTGATTGTATCCTCTTTGCGCTTTTCGCTTTTTATGAATTGGAACTGGCATAATTATATCATATTTTTTTAAAAAGCCACATAATTTTTCATTTTTTATCATAATTTTTGCAAAAAGAATGGCGAAGTAACTTTTCTCTCCAAATTTAAATTGTGTTAATAATTTTTTTGCCATTCCTTGGTAAAAAAATAAATAGAAATGCTTTTCAAAATAAAAACCTTGTTTCTTTTTTATATTCTCTATGCAAAACACTGCATCTTGTTTTAATTTAGTATAACAACTAGCACATAAATAATCTTGCTCTGGCTTTCCACAAAGTAAGCAATTGGGTGGAAAAAAACACTGTTTTATTTCTTTACACAAAAAAATAAGGGCTTGCTTAAAAAATTCTATCATGAATCTTCCTCCTATGCCCCTATTTTAAATCCTCTTTATTTATCTTTTATGTATGACTTAATATCATTTTATCTATTTGCTGTACCATGACTTGTATAATTGCGTTGGTATCTTTTTGCTCTTCTAATATCATTTTTACATCATTCTCTATATTATCTAATCTGCTACTCATTATATTCATTTCTGCTTTTATTTCTTTT
>CATZDQ010000122.1 GCA_958417695.1 uncultured Clostridiaceae bacterium
ATGACTCCCAAAAGTATCGTCTACGTCTTCTGAAATCCCGCCACTTTCGCAAGAGATGCGGCTATTCTGAAACAGGAAGGCTACAGAATCCGGAAAGTACCGCCGGTAGACATGTTCCCCCAGACCATGCATGTGGAGACGGTAGCTCTGTTGTACAAACTAAATACAGAACATCATTTAGATATAGAAATAGGGGAAGATGAATTATCTGAAATTGACTTTTCAAAAGACGCAACTTATGGAGAAATTAAAAAGTATGTGTTAGATAAATACGGACTAAAAGTTTCAAGCCTATATATTGCACAAATAAAAAGGAAACATGGTCTAATAGAGAGAGAAAATTATAATTTTAGTAAGAAAGAAAATCAAAGAGTGCCAAATTGCCCAGAAGAAAAAGAAAAAGCAATCGAAGATGCTTTAGAGCATTTTGGAATGATTTAAATAATATCTAAGATTGAAAATTTTAAAATTAAGACTTAAAAACTTTAAGATTAAAAAGATATGTACTTCTTATATAACCTAAGAAGATTAATTGAAAATCAGGGGAACGATGATGGTAAAATAAAAAATTTTAACAACTAAAGAAGAATTAGGCATTAATGCCAAAGAGGTTTTTATGAAGTTAAAAATACTGAAAAAGACTTGTTAGAATTGAAAATTTTAGATCATTGTGCAGGGTTTCGTGTCATAATAGTGATAGAGGCAAATAGTTATGTAAATATAAAGAGTTCAAGACTTCTACCAAAGTTTAAAACTCAAAAAATAAATAGTTGGTGTGCTGCTTAGAGTAACCATTTTGATAATGTGGATGCGAAACAAAAAGAGATAATCAGACTTCGTAAAAAATTGAAACAGGTTGAAATGGAGAATGATATTTTAAAGCTAGCTGCACTACTGTTAGGCAAAAAATAGACCTCATTATCTCGAACCGAGATAAATATAGCATTAGTGCAATGTGTAGACTACTTGGGGTCACAAGAAGTTTAGTCTATTATCATTTGAACAAAGAAAAAGATGTGAAATTAGATGAAGATGAAAAACTAATAGAAGAAATAAAAGAAATATTCAGAAGAAGTAGAAACAACTATGGAACACGCAAAATAAAAAAAGAACTAGGGAAAATTGGATATAAAATATCGAGAAGAAAAATAGGCCGAATAATGAAGAAAAATGGCCTAGTCTCAAACTATACAGTAGCACAATATAAAGTAATAAGATCCAAATGCAACGAAGAAGACATCCCTAACCTTTTAAATAGATAATTTGACAATAGAGACTATTTAGAAGCAATAGTAAGAGACCTAACATATGTAAGAGTAGGAAAAAAATGGAATTATATATGTTTAATAATAGACTTAAACAGCCGTGAAATAATAGGATACTCATCAGGTAAAAACAAAGATGCAAATCTAGTAGCAGAAGCATTTTACTCAATAAGGCAGCCACTAAATCGTATAAAAATATTTCACACAGACAGAGAAAGAGAATTTAAAAATATAAAAATAGAAGAAATATTAAAGGTATTTGGGATAAAAAGATCGCTAAGTAAAAAAGGAAGCCCATATGATAACGCAGTAAGCGAAGCAGTCAATAAAGTAATGAAGACAGAATTCATATATCAGGAGAACTTTACTAATTTCCAAGAACTTAATCTAAAATTAGCAGAATACGTATATTGGTATAATAACCTAAGAATTCATGGATCTTTAGGATATAAAACACCAGTAGAATATAGAAAAGCAGAATAAAAAGCTCTGGAAGTTTCATAAATTAAATAAAATATATGAACAGACTGTCAAGGGCAAATTTCAATGAAATTTGGGCGAAGCCTTTACCCTTGATTGTCTGAGAATATATTTTATAATCTAAAGAAACTTTCAAGCTTGATAATGTTCGGTTATAAATTGTCTAAAAAAGGGTTGCCATTCCATGTATTTGGGTTCATTAGAAGAATGCCGAGCAATGGGTAACATGACGCTGATGTGTTTATACACAAAAAAGCTACACGTGCGTTGGCTGACAACAGGGAGCTAAGTAAATTAACACCAGCTAAAATGTTTGACGCTATTAATAAATGACAAGTATATGAAATTGGTTTTACCTAGTTTAAAAAAGAAATTATAATGAAAATATGGAGGCTAAGAATATGAAGATTAATAATGAATGTTGTTGTGGATGCAAAACAGAAAAGCCGGATCAAATTAAAGACAATTGTCCTGTATGTAATAATGAAGGGATTTCCGTTAGTAAAGTAACTGTTGAACATCTAGTGGTAGATGATTATCGTAATGCTGTTAACGGAGATCAATATAAGATTTGCATGAACGAGGACTGCGACGTTGTTTACTATAACTTAGATAATGAAATAAAATTCTTGAAAGACCAAGTTAGAGTTCCTATCTGGTTTAAGAAAGATGCAGATCCTAAGTATGCTTGTTATTGTAGCGAAGTCACAGAAAATCAGGTAATTGAAGCAGTTGTAAAGCATGGCGCGAAATCCGTAAAAGAAGTAAATGCCATCACTGGGGCAATGAAAAATTCTAATTGTAAAGAAAACAATCCGTTGGGAGTTTGTTGTCATAAGATTATTCAGGAAGCTATCGATAAAGGCTTGAAAATGAAATAATTACAGTCGATATGTTCCTACAAACGAGAGCCAATCTTTGATATGTTTCCATCTACGAGCGTGGATATGTTCCCCATAACCTTAGGGGTTGAGAATGCAGTTTTGATAGCTATCAAGGCAACTCGACACACGTTGAAGCAGCAATTCTGATGACGTATTGTGGTTTGGACAAGGAATAATAGGAGTCAACCACAACATGTAGTGGTTTGAGTACGAAAATCGGGTCAAAAACAGGCTAAAAAATACCGTTTTTTGACCCTTTTAAATAGGGCATTTGACAGATGACATTTGATGTTTCGGGATTAAAAATCCATAGGGTGAGGTAGATTAGCACAGAACTTTATTGAATAGAGAAATTAAAAGTGATATAATCAGTTGCATAAGGAGGAGTTAAATATGTGTACATGTATTGCAGTAGTAGATATTACTTTATCTCATTTATAATGAAAAAAATTAAAGGAGGTAAAGGTATGGGTATGTTTTCTATATTTGTTATTGAGAGATTTCATTATCAACTAAACCAAAAATAATTGGTTATAATGAGCTCTTAAGATTAGTTCATTATAACCGGCAAGGAGAAGGTTATAATGAAACAGAAAAACCCGAAAAATACGCAAAATTTCATTACATCTAAAAAGCATGTAAAGGAAATATTAAAATATACGAATATCAATAAACAAGATAAAATAATAGAAATTGGGTCAGGAAAAGGACATTTTACCAAGGAACTTGTGGAAATGAGTCAACGGGTGAATGCTATAGAGATTGATGAAGGTTTATGTCATGCCACGAAAAAAGCAGTTGAACCTTTTCAGAATATAAAAGTTATTCATGAGGATATTTTGAAGTTTAGCTTTCCTAAAAATACAGACTATAAAATATTTGGTAGTATTCCCTACAATATTAGTACTGATATTGTAAAAAAGATTGCTTTTGATAGTCAAGCGAAATATAGCTACCTTATTGTAGAGAGGGGATTTGCTAAAAGGTTGCAAAATACCCAACGAGCTTTAGGTTTGCTGTTAATGGTGGAAATGGATATAAAAATTCTTAAAAAAGTGCCACGAGCATATTTTCACCCTAAGCCTAATGTAGATTCTGTATTGATTGTACTTGAAAGGCATAAACCATTTATTTTAAAGAAGGACTACAAAAAGTATAGATTTTTCGTTTATAAATGGGTAAACAGGGAATATCATGTTCTTTTTACTAAAAATCAATTAAGACAGGTGCTGAAGCATGCGAATGTTACTGATCTTGATAAATTATCCAATGAACAATTTTTGTCTGTTTTCAATAGTTACAAATTATTTCAATAAATTAAAAATAATTAAGCGTTCTCTAACTTTAAGAGAACGCTTAATCTTATTACATTGAAAAATGCATTCTATTATTTTCAATTATTATGATATAACATAACTATCATTTTACTTATTTGCATATTTGCACGAAAATATAGTTATCGACGACTATTCTGATAATAGCAACTAATATAGTCAATGATAACTCAAAATTTATTGATATAGTAGGTATATGTGCAACTAATTAATGGAGAAATAATATTTAAAGGAATTTGAAATGTAGCAAATAGATGTATTAGAATATCTGATATTCTAATACATCTATTTGTATATAAATCAAGATTAAATATCGAGAATATGGTGGCGAAGTTTAGGTCAACTAAAGACCAATAAACTTCGTCATTTTTTTATGCTTAAAAATAGAAAGAAAGGATTGGGAACAATGTCAAAATTATTTATGTATGGTACATCCTTGGAAGGAATAGAGCAATTGATGGTTATGGTTCCAAATTTCCAGCCAAGAGGAAATGGAATAATCATCAATAATTATTTTAATTGCCAAGGGGGTGATGGAGATTGCAAGATTGGTGTGATTAATGTTGATGATGATTGTAAGGAGTGTGGACACATTGGTTCAAACTTCAAAATCAATGTGGATAGATGTAGATATAAGGATCTAGTCAGAGAGTGCTTTGGAAAGATAAATAATTATTATTTAAAGGAAAGATTAGAAAGTCTAGCAAATAATTTCAAGGGGGAAATCTTTTTAAATCATAACCACAAAGAAAGATTCTATAATTTTCTTCGAAACCAAGATCTAGATATTCATGATATATCCCCAAGATTTATTGCTATCCTATTTTTACTTACTGCCGATGAAAATCTATGGAAGGTTTCTGAAAATCATATTTTAAATGTTAAGTTTGGCTTAAAACAAATATGTCTTCGGGATATAGATACCAATGGCTATGCCTTATACCAAACTGCAAAGACCCTATCAACTGGAAAGGAGTGTATAAGAATCAATGAGCTAGCAGATAGGGAATTAATAGATGACTATATATTTAAATCAATAATTAACTCTGCCTTAATCAATAGATACGGGACAGAGTTATTTTTAATTAATAAATAGAATGGAGGAAAAAGATTGAATATAACTATTAAAAAATCAAGGGATGATGATAAAAGAAAAACCATATGGATTCCAATGGAGGAAGATAAACTACAAGAGGTATGCAATGAATTAGGAATAGAAATGAGTACAAGGTCAAACTGTTATATAGAAGGCAGTAGGGATGAAAGATTTTCAAATATACTGGCTGATAAAAATGTAAATATAGATGAACTAAACTATTTAATGAAA
>CATZDQ010000123.1 GCA_958417695.1 uncultured Clostridiaceae bacterium
AATATTAGAAAAAGGGGAACCAGAAGCAATCAAAGCTAAAATGATGGAATACAGCCAAAAAAGAAAAGAAAAACAACCAATTGATATGCCTAGTGCAGGAAGTACATTTAAAAGAGGCACAAACTATATCTCTGCCCAATTAATAGACCAAGCAGGACTAAAAGGCTATCAAGTGGGAGGTGCTATGGTATCCACCAAACATGCTGGTTTTGTAGTAAATACAGGAAATGCAACAGCAGAAGATGTATTGCAACTAGTAGATGATGTTATTAAAACCGTCTATGAGAAATTTGGTAAAGTTTTAGAATTAGAAGTAGAAATTGTAGGGGAATAACATCTGTGTCCCCTATGGACAAAAATGTCCAACTGTACCAGGTACATATGGACAAAAGGAGGAGAAAATGAAAGGCTTTTTAAAATGGTTTCGTGCTGAGGCGAAAATGAAGCGTTGGATTTTATTAATTTTAGTAGGAATTGTGTTAGCTTGTTATGGTATGAGTAAATTACTAACAGGTGAAAATTTAGTATTTTTTGATTTAGCAAAGATTATAGCTAGTTTTGTAGTTGGTTTTACTTTGGTGGTAATTGGTATTGTGTTCACTCAAAAGAGGACTTTAGAGTTATTGGTACAAGAGACAGATACCAGAGATGAAGCTAAAGATGGTAAGGTGAAGTCTCTTATCTTTAATAAAAAGGTGTATGATGAAGGACCTAATATTGTAGTAATTGGTGGCGGTTCTGGCTTAGATTCTGTTTTAAAGGGTCTTAAGAACTATACGAATAATATAACAGCCATTGTTACGGTTTCTGATTATGGAGAGCAAGCTTCAGATTCTAGAAAACAGCTTTCCTTGCTACCCTTGGAGGATATTAAGAATAGTTTAATTGCTTTATCTTCTAATGAAACGGTAATGAGTGGTATTTTAAATTACAAATTTACAGAAGGTAGGTTACGTGATTTATGTTTTGGAGATATTTATCTTTTGGGTATGAAGGATTTATATGGTGATTTTTCTGCTTCTATCGAGGAGACAAAAGATGTTTTAAATATTACGGGAAAGGTACTACAAGTTACTTTAGAAGCTATTGATATTTGTGCTGAATTAGATGATGGTACAATTGTAGAGAGTAAAAAGAGAATTCCAGAGGTGGTAGCTAGTAAAATTAGTAAAATTAATAGAATTTTTATTAATCCATCTAATTGCATGCCAGCACCTGGTGTTATTGAAGCTATTCAAAATGCGGATGCGATTATTATAGGACCTGGTAGCTTATATACGAATGTTATTCCAAACTTGTTAGTAAAAGGAGTGGCAAAGGCAATTAAAGAGAATAAGGGCTTTAAGATTTATATTAGTAATATTATGACAGAGCCTGGACAAACGGATAATTATACGCTTGCTGACCATATCAAAGCTATTCACGAGCATGCTGGAAAAGGTATTATGGATTATTGTATTTACGATACAGGTGAAATTGTACCAGAATTTGTAAGAAGATATAATAAAGAAGGTAAAGATTTAGTAGAACAAGATGCCGCAAGAGCCAAAGAGGAAGGTGTTAAGCTAATTCAAAGGAATCTTTCTTATATTGATGGGGAATATATTAGACATAACCCAGATGCCATTGCTTCTTCTATTATTGAACTGATTTGTGAAGATATGAAATTTAGAGATATGCAAAATGATGCACAGTATTTATTATTAAATTCTAGATTAAAAGAGACGAAGAAGAAGTTGAAAACACAGACAATTTTACAAGAACATAAAAAAACGAAAAAAGATAATAAAAAAACAGTGGATAAGAAAGCTAGTAAATTTGCAGAAAAATATCAAGATAGAATTATCTCTATTAAAGAAAGTGATGAAAAGGCCCTTAAAAGGAAGCAAGCCAAATTGAGTGAAAAGTCTAAAAAAGAAGGAATAAAGAAGAACAATCAGAAAAAGAAAACAGCAAAATCTGCGCAAGAGAAGATAGACGATAAGATTACAAAAGCATAAGTAAAAATAGGAGGAACAAATGAAATATAGTAAGATTAGTTTAGAAGAGGGTAGTAAGAAAGAGTGGATAATTACCAATGGAATAGGTGGTTTTGCTAGTAGCACTATCATAGGAGCTAATACAAGAAGATACCATGGTCTTTTGGTTGTTCCCCTAACGCCACCTGCTAACAGACAATTGATACTTTCAAAAGTGGATGAAAGTATCGAGTTAGATGGTAAGAAGTATGATTTATATACCAATATGTGTAAAAATTATATAGCAAAAGGGTATCAATACTTAGAAAGTTTTGAAAAAGAGTATATCCCCATTTTTACTTATCGAATAGAAGATGTCATTATCAAAAAATACATTTGCATGGAATATGGAAAAAATACAGTAACGATTTTATATCAAATTCAAAACCAAGGACATACTGGAAAATTGGTACTAACGCCATTATTAAATTTCAGAGATTTTCATGCAGATTCTTTTAGACATGATTTTACAATAGAACAAGAAGAAAAAAATAGAAAGTTAAAAATTATTTTAGACCATCATTCTCAAAATCCTATTTATTTATATGCTTCAGCAGGGAATTATATAGAACATGTAGGAGATAGTTTTCAAAATATGTTTTATATAGAAGAAGAAAAGAGAGGTTTTAATCCAGAAGAAAATCATGCTATTCCTGGCAGATATGAAATCGATTTACAACCAAATGCCGTGACAGAATTTACGTTTATTGCTTCTTTAGAAGAAAATATAGAAGAAATAAATGCTAAACAGGTGATTAATAGAGAAATTGCTCGTTTAAGTACAATTATATATGATTCAGGATTAATAAGAGACGGAAAAAAAGAGATAACAGATAACAAGCAAAAAGAGTGGATTCGCGATTTTGTAATAGCAACTGATAATTTTATAGCTTATCGTCCTAGTTTTGCATTACATACCATTATGGCAGGGTATCCATGGTTTTTAGATTGGGGTCGTGATACGTTAATTGCTTTTGAAGGATTATTATTAAAGACAAAGAGATTTGCTATTGCTAAAGAAGTACTTTTGACTTGTATTCGTGATGTGAAGTTTGGTCTAGTGCCTAATGGATATTCTGGATATGATAATAGACCACTATACAATAGTGTAGATAGTTCTTTATTGTTATTTGAACAAGTTAAGAAATATGTGGACTATACAGGGGATGACGATTTTGTCGAAGAGCAAATATATCCTGTTTTGGAAAAGATTATAGAGGCTTATCAAACAGGAATTGATATAGATAATAATAATATTTATTTGGATGAAGATGATTTGATTGTATCTGGTACGCCAACTACACAAAATACATGGATGGATGTAAAAATTGGAGAATATGCGGTTACGCCTAGAAATGGTAAGGTTGTTGAGATTAATAGCTTATGGTATAATGCTTTAAAGATTATGGAAGAGTTTACGAATCATTATGGAACAAAGACAAAGGCTATGTCATACAGAAAAATGGCAGAAAATACGAAGAAGTCTTTTAGTACTAAGTTTTATAATAAGAAAAGAAAGTGTTTATATGATGTATTAGGAGATAGTAAAATACGTCCTAATCAATTATTTAGTCTTTCTTTAAGTTATCCGGTGTTAGACCCATCTTCAAACCAAGCTAGTGAAATGCTAGAGACAGTAACTAAAAAGTTATGGAATCATTATGGTTTAAAAACTTTAGCCAAAGGTGAAGAAAATTACATAGAGATATATGAAGGAGACAGCTTCAGAAGAGATATGAGTTATCACCAAGGCCCTACTTGGCCATGGCTATTAGGTCTTTACTATAATGCTTTAAAACAAGTTAAAGAGGCACAAAAAAATAAAGAAGAAAAGAAAAAATGGCAAATGCAATATGAAAATTTTGTACAAGATGTACAAAAAACATTCTTAAAGGAGTTCTATGAGGGAAAAACAGTGGGAGGCATTAGTGAACTATATGATTCTAGAAAGCCATTTGAAGCTAAAGGTGCTTTTCAACAGGCTTGGAGTGTGGCAGAGGTTTTTCGTATTTTATTAGAAAATAGATAAAAGCTGAAAAGAAAGGAGAGGGACTTAAAAGTGACTATTGAAAATTTAGAAAAAGAATTAAAACAAGGCGTTTTACAAAGTCTCTATCTTTTTTATGGAGAAGAAACCTTTCTATTGGAATCTTGTTTGAAAAAATTAAAAACACTTTTTGGAGAGTTAACATTAGGAATTAATTATATTCGTATAGAAGATACGAATGTAAATGAATTAATTTCAGATATAGAAACACCTGCTTTTGGTTATGATAAGAAATTAATAATTGCTAAAAATACAGGACTTTTTAAAAAAGAAGGAAAACGAAAGAATGTTGCTGGTAGTGAATGGGTGGAGAAGGTGGCAAGTTATATTTCAGAAAACATCCATATGATACAAGAAAGTGTGGTACTTGTTTTTATAGAGGAAGAAGTAGAAAAAAATGTGCTATATACAGTATTGGATAAACAAGGAGAAGTTTGTCACTTTGAAGCTTTAAAACCAAGTCAAATTGTTGGTAGATTGAAGGCGATTTGTAAAGCTTATCAGGTACAAGTGGAGGAGACTACACTTTCCTATTTAATAGAGTCGTGTGGTACGAATATGCAAGATTTAATTAATGAAATTAGAAAATTAATTGAATATGTGGGTAATGGTGGCATGATTACAAAGCAAGATATCGATTTATTATCTATTAAGCAGTTAGATAGTGTTATATTTGATTTGACAGATAACTTGGGGAAAAAGAATGTAAGACAAGCTTTAGAGGTATTACATAATTTGTTATATGCAAAAGAGCCAATTCAAAAAATTCTAATTACTTTATATCATCATTTTAAAAAATTATATTTAGTAAAAATGGCAATAAGAGAAAACAAAAATATAACAGAATGCTTGAATTTGAAGCCAAATCAGACATTCTTAACCGGTAAATATAAAACACAGGCGAATTACTTCCAAGAAGGAGAATTAAGACAAATAGTAGAGGCTTTAATTGATTTAGATAGTCATTCAAAAGTGGGATTAATGGATGTGAATATTGGATTAGAGGCAATTTTGTGTCGTTATTGTTCTTAAAGTAAAGACAAAATTATTACATAATATAAAATAAGTAGAAGAATTACTTGATAGAAAAGGTAATTCTTTTATGGTAGATAGGAAACTACTAGAAGGGAATTTGCATTGGATATGGTGAGGTGATAAGATTTGGGATCCATATCATTAGAAGATAATGTAAATCAATATATAAAC
>CATZDQ010000124.1 GCA_958417695.1 uncultured Clostridiaceae bacterium
GATGAGGCACAAGCAGCACAATTAAGTACATATAATATTCCAGGAATTATGTAGAAGGACAGGTAGCAAGATATGTCATATTATTCACCATCAATTGAAAAACTAATAGAAGCTTTTGAAAGACTGCCTAGTATTGGAAACAAGACAGCTGCTAGATTAGCTTTTTATATGTTAGACCGTTCAGAAGAAGAAGTCAATGAGTTTGTTAGTGCTATTGTCAATGCCAAAAAGAATTTAAAATATTGTTCTAAGTGCTATAACATTTCCGATACAGATCCTTGTGAGATATGTTCAAATCCTAAAAGAGATGCTAGCATAATTTGTGTAGTAGGAGATGTAAGAGATGTAGTAGCCATGGAAAGAACACATGAATTTAATGGACAATATCATGTTTTACATGGTTCTATTTCACCGATGAATGGAGTAGGACCAGATGATATTAAAATTAAAGAATTATTATCTAGAGTTATGGATGGGAGCGTCAAAGAAATTATACTAGCAACTAACCCAAGAGTAGAAGGAGAGGCAACGGCTATGTATCTTTCAAAATTAATTAAACCATTAGGAGTAAAAACTACAAGAATCGCCCATGGCATTCCAGTAGGCGGAGATTTGGAATATACAGACGAAGTAACACTAAGCAAGGCATTAGAAGGAAGAAGAGAACTTTAAGAGGTAATTACTTTATTTGCTTCTGATGTTGCAATCGTACTTAAATTAGAACCAAGAGCAGAAAAAAAATTGCCAAGCGTGTCAATTTCATCAGGGGTTAAACCTTGTGCAAGGAAAATGGCTAAAATACTAGAAAGGGTTACTAATTCACAGCCAGATAAATCATTTAAAGAAAACATAAAAATCACCTAGTTTATTATATGGGTGATTTTTAATTTTGCTATAAAAAGGATTAAAAACAATTCATAATAAAACCAATTATACCAAAAAGAAGAAATAAAATACCAGATAAACGTTGCATGCTTTTTTCAGAAATTTTAGAAGTTAAAAATTTACCACATAAAATGGCTAAACAATCCGAAAGAACCATTCCTAAAATAGCACCAATAATTAGTGGTAATTTAGCATAGGGATAGCTAATTCCTAATCCAACAGAAGCTAAAAAAGTTTTGTCTCCAATCTCCCCAATGGCAATAGAAATAGCAATCATAAGCATATAACCAATTCCTAAAGAAGAAAGTTTCCTTAAAAAAGAATCTTTGGAGTTTTCTATATTTTTCTCCTTTTTAGGTAAAAAAGAAAAAATACCAAACAAAATAAAGGAAGCGTATGTAATCATTTCTAAAGTATGATGAAGTTTTACATTTTCAAACATACCTATAGAACTACCAAATAAAATAGCAATACCATGGCTTAAAAAAGAGCCTAAAGCAACACCCAATAAAATAGGAAGCGTTTTTATTTTAGACGAGAAAGATAAAACCATTAGTTGTGTTTTATCTCCTAACTCTGAGATGAAAACAAAGGTAAAAGCGATAAAAATAGGATAAAAAATTTCCATAAGTAACTCCTTTTCTATTTGTACACCATATGAGAAAACTAAAAAAGATATTACAAAAAAGCAAATATGTTTTAAAAAATAAAAATGTGAATTCTCTGTGAATAGTGTTGCATAACCAAATTGTTCGTGGTATTCTGTGTAAGATAAAGTATACATAGGGAAGGTCTACGGATGTAAGCAATTTGTAGAATTTCGTAGGCTTTATAAAAATACAGATAGGAGGAATTATTTTGATAGAAGTTAAGAACGTAACTAAAAAGTATGGAGATTTTACAGCCATTGACCATATTAGCTTTGAAGTAAAAGATGGTGAAGTTGTTGGATTTTTAGGACCAAATGGTGCTGGAAAAAGTACAACGATGAACATGATAACTGGTTTTATAGAACCAACGGAAGGACAAATTATTGTCAATGGAAATGATATTTCTAAAAAAGCAATTAAGGCAAAAAAACAAATTGGGTATATGCCAGAAAATGTACCACTTTATCAAGAACTAACGGTTAAAGAATTTGTAAAATATATGGCAGAATTAAAACGCGTAGATGCGAAACAAAGAAAATTACAAATAGAAGAAATCTTGAAGGAAACTGGATTAGAAGAGGTACAAAATAAATTAATTAAAAATTTATCTAGAGGCTATAAACAAAGAGTCAGTTTAGCAGGTGCCTTAATGGGAAAGCCAGATGTTCTTATTTTAGATGAACCGACAGTTGGATTAGACCCAAAACAAATTATAGAAATCAGGAATTTAATTAAAGAATTAGGAAAGAACCATACGGTCATTTTAAGTACACATATTCTATCAGAAGTTAGCCAAGTTTGTGAAAAAGTAATCATTATCAATCATGGAAAAATAATTGCGATTGATACACCAGAGCATTTAGAGGAGAAAACAAAAGAAAAAAATGTATTATTAGTTACCGTAGAAGACAAACAAGAACATATGCAACAAATTAAAGAAAAAGTAGAAAATATATTGGAATTAAAAATGGTAAAAGATAACCAAGATGGTACCAAACAATATATGATTACATCAAAGGCAGATATAGATTTAAGAAAAACTTTATTTGATATATTACCAAAATTAGATATTACGATTTTTGAGTTAAAAAAAGCAGAAGCAACCTTAGAAGATGCCTTCATTCGTTTAGTAAAAGAAGAAGGAAAAGAGGAAGTTGTAAAAAACAAAGAACCTAAAAAGAAAAAAGAGAAAAAATCAAAAGAAGGAGGAACAAAATAATGTGGGCAATTGCAAAAAAAGAAATTAAAACCTATTTTCTATCTCCTATAGGATATGTGTTCATAGGTTTATTTTTAATTATGTGTAGTATATTTTTCTATTTAGATGTTATTACCTATGGAACAACTAATTTTGAATATATGTTTTATTCAGCAGCAACTATTTTAACTTTTATTATACCGATTTTAACCATGAAAATGTTTGCAGAAGAAAGAAAGACTGGAACTGAACAAATTTTATTTACTTCTCCTAGGTCCATTACTTCTATTGCACTCGGAAAACTATTAGGGGCAGCTATTATTATTTTAATCACAGAAGCTTTTACATTGGTTTATTATTTTATATTAATGACTTTTGGAACGCCACATATTACCACTGCTTTAATTACCTTATTGGGTTATTTCCTATTAGCAATGACTTACATTTCCTTTGGTATGTTAGCTTCTAGTTTGACAGAAAACCAAATTATAGCAGGTGTAATTACCATTGCTTTCTTTATAATTACTTGGTTTATGCCTAATTTTATAACGGGAACAGAGAATTTTTCTTTTATTAATGTATTTTGTAATACTTTCCCAACAGGAGCTGTCAGTGTGAGCTCCATTGTCCTTTTCTTATCTTCCATTGTCATGTTTACACTATTAACGATAGTGGTATTACAAAGAAAAAAGAGTATAAAATAGAAAGGAGATAAGAAATTGAAAAAAATAATAGAAATAATCAAGAAAAAATGGTTAAGAGATACTTTATTAACCATTGTGCTAATAGCCATTATTATAGGGGGCTATATAGGACTTAACCTTTGGGTACAAAGTATAAATTTAGACCCATTTGATTTTACACAAGAAAAAAGATATACCTTATCAGAGGAATCAAAACAACAAGTTAAAAATGTGGAAGAAGAAGTACATATCTATTTTTTCGGATTCTCAGAAAATGATACGGCAGTATCTCTTGCAAAACAATACAGTAATATTAATGAGAAAATTACAGCAGAAGTAGTTAGTATTACCCAAAGACCAGATTTAGCACAAACGTATGGTATTACAGATGAAAGCGCTGTAGGAATTGTAGTACAATCATCACAAAGATACAAAGTATTATCTTCTAATGATTTATACACATATGATTCTACAACTTATGAAACAATAGACATTACAGAACAAAAATTAACAAATGCAATTATAGATACAACGATTGCTAAAAAACCAAAAATATATTTCTTAACAGGACATGAAGAATATAGTATAGATTCAGCATTAGCATCTTTAGCCGTATACATTCAAAATGAAGTCAATGAAGTAGAAACTCTAAATTTATTAACAACAACATTCCCAGAAGATTGTGATACCTTGGTAATTGCAAATCCAACAAAGGATTTTATGGATAATGAGGTAGAAGCCATTACAAAATATATCCAAAACGGTGGTAATATTTTGTGGATGAATGATCCCAATATAGAAGAAGTAGAATTACCAAATGTACAGAAAATTTTAGATTTATATGGTATTGAGCTACAAAAAGGTGTGATAGTAGAAACAGATGCTAACCATATGGGCGTAAGTAACCCATACTTAATTCTTCCAAAGGTAGCACAACATGATATTACAAAAGATGTATATAATGGAACCGGAGTAGCACTTCCAAGTGCAGGAAAATTAGAAATTGCTGATGCTGTGACTTTAGATAATTTAAAGGTAACCGTAACACCAATAATTACGAATACACAAACATCTTTTTATCGTGAAGACTTTACTGTTTCTACAAATAGTAAGACAGCAAGTGATAAAGAAGGAGAATTTACTATTGCAGCAGAAGCAAGTAAAATAGTGGATGGAGAAAAAACATCTAAATTAGTTATTTTTGCAAATGCATTATTTGCAACGAATACCAAAATTACTATACAAAATCAATATACGTATGCCATCTCTTTAGCAAATAACAAGGATATAGCTTTAAATGCGATTGCTTATTTAACTAATAGAGGAGATACCATTCGAATTAGAAAAGATACAGGATATGTAACTTATACAGCAACACAATCTCAAGATAATATCATTCGAGCAGTTATCTTTGGATTCCCTGTAATTATCATCCTTGCTGGAGTCGTTATATGGCAAGTAAGAAGAAGAAAAAAATAAAGACGCATAAAATAAAAAATCTCTCATAAGGTAAAATGAGAGATTTTTATTTTAGGAGTTTACATGAAAAATGTGATAAGTGTTGTATTAGTAATCATAGGAACTTTAATAGGAGCATGTTTTGCGTCTGGAAAAGAGATTTATTTGTTTTTTTCACAATTTGGTGTCTATGGTATTTGGGGGATGGTGGTGTCTAGTAGTATCACTAGTATTATAGTAATACAAAGTATTCAAATTATTCAAGAAAGTTCCATAGAAAAATATCAGGATTTTTTGTCAGCTTACGGGGCTTTGTGTCTGTGTTGGTTATCTTTGCGGCCCATACTTCATA
>CATZDQ010000125.1 GCA_958417695.1 uncultured Clostridiaceae bacterium
CTAAAGGAGAAAGGTCTTATGATATTTTCTCAAGATTATTAAAAGATAGAATTAGATTTTTGGGAGGGGATGTCAATCCTACTTCTGCAAGTTTAGTCATTGCACAATTATTGTTTTTAGAGTCTGAAGATCCAGATAAAGAAATTTTCTTATACATTAATAGCCCTGGAGGTTCTATTACTGATGGTATGGGAATTGTAGATACTATGAATTATATTAAATGCCCAGTTTCTACTATGTGTATTGGGTTAGCTGCTAGTATGGGTTCTGTATTATTAGCATCAGGTGAAAAAGGAAAAAGATTTGCTACACCAAATTCTGAAATTTTAATCCATCAACCATTAATTGGTGGAAATGGTATTGCTGGTCAAACCACAGAAATTAAAATTCATGCAGATCACATGATTAAAACGAGAGAAAAATTAAACCAATTATTAAGCGAGAAAACAGGGCAACCAATTGAAGTAATTAATAGAGATACAGAAAGAGACCATTGGATGACTGCACAAGAAGCTTTAGAATATGGATTAATCGATGGCATTTTAGAGAAAAAAGCATAAAATAAAATAGAAAAGATAATAATAACCAAAGAATAAAAGATAGAAGTAAAAGGAGAAGGAAAGTGACTAAAAATAATAATGTAAAATGCTCATTTTGTGGTAAATCACAAGATGCTGTAGAAAGAATTATTGCAGGACCAGGTGTTTTTATCTGTGATGAGTGTATCAAAGTTTGCTCTAACATTATAGATAATGATAGTTGCAGTGAAGAGGATGCAACCTATACTTTAAATACAAAGGAAGAAGAGAAGTTACCTAGTCCAGCAGAAATTAAGCAAATTTTAGATAGCTATGTAATTGGTCAAGATGAAGCAAAAAAAACATTAGCAGTAGCAGTATATAACCATTATAAACGTATTAATTATCCACAAAAAAACGAGGATGATGTGGAAATCCAAAAAAGTAATGTCTTACTATTGGGCCCAACAGGGTGTGGAAAGACTTTATTGGCACAAACACTAGCTAGAATTTTAAAGGTGCCTTTTGCTATTGCCGATGCGACAACTTTAACAGAGGCTGGTTATGTAGGCGAGGATGTAGAAAATATTCTTCTTAAATTAATTCAAAATGCAGATTATGATGTAGAGAAAGCAGAAAAAGGTATTATTTATATAGATGAGATAGATAAGATAACTAGAAAATCTGAAAATCCTTCTATCACAAGAGATGTTAGTGGTGAAGGGGTACAACAAGCACTACTAAAAATTGTAGAAGGGACAGTAGCCTCTGTTCCACCACAAGGTGGTAGAAAACATCCACATCAAGAACTAAGACAAATTAACACAGAAAATATTTTATTTATCTGTGGAGGTGCGTTCGAAGGATTAGATAAAATTATTAATGAACGTATTGGTACAAAAGCGATTGGGTTTGGTGCAGATGTAAAAAGTAGTAAAGAAGTGGATAAATATAAGGTTTATGAAGAACTGTTACCACAAGACTTATTGAAATTTGGTTTAATTCCAGAGTTTGTAGGAAGATTGCCAATTGTAGCAACTTTAAGAGAACTAGATAGAAGTACTTTAATTGAAATTGTAACAAAACCTAAGAATGCTTTAATTAAACAGTATCAGAAATTACTGAAATTAGATGATGTGCAATTAGAATTTGAACAAGAAGCCTTAGAAGCTATAGTTGATAAAGCTATAGAAAGAAAGACAGGTGCTAGAGGACTTAGGTCAATTATTGAAGAGATTATGAGAGATAGTATGTTTGAAATTCCTTCTAATCGTAAGATAGAAAAATGTATTGTTACAAGAAAGACAGTTATAAATCAAGAGTCACCTACATTAGTTATTAATGAAAATAAAGTGGTTAAAGAAGAAGAAAGACCTGTTAGAAAGAATACAAATAAGGAAGAAACTGCATAGAAGTGAAGAAAATTGTTAGACAAAGTCTGACAATTTTTTTCACATTATGGTAGATATTTGCTTCTGGAGATGGTATGGTTTCTTTACGAAATCAAAGCATAGTAAGCTCTTTTGTTGAAGAAGAAATAACTATCAAAGCGACGCATCCTACAGTTCTTGTAAAGCAGGACCAAGTATAGAGAAATTCCTTGAAGAAAGTTTTAAGCAACTTTTGTTTGAAAAGTTATCCTAGGAGGTGCCATTGTTAATGGCACCTCCTTTAGTAGAGAGTGTAAATTTTGTCGAAATGTTTTTCTATGAAGTTTAATAAATATATGGAAAAGATACTTAGTATATGTTATACTAAAAACTACCGAGGTACCTACTTACATAAGGAAAGGAGGTAGAATTACATGGAAGTAAATACACAAACACAGATTTTAGAAATTTTACAGACTATACAAGTAACTATACAGGATATGCATTTAGAAATGACAGACATGCATACTGAAATGAAGGATATGCAATCGGATATGACAACTTTACATACTGGAATGCAGGATATGCAGTCAGAAACTACAACTTTACGTTCAGAAATGAAGAGCATGCAATCAGATATGACAGCTTTACATACAGAAATGAAGAGCATGCAATCAGATATGACAGCTTTACGTTCAGAAATGAAGAGCATGCAATCAGATATGACAGCTTTACATACAGAAATGAAGAGTATGCAATCCGAAATGAAAATTATGCAATCACAAATAGAAGACATGCAATTGGATATTAAAAATATGCAAAAAAACATAGAGAATATACAAAACGAAATGAAAAATAGATTTAGAGAAGTAGAATTACAAATAAGAGAAATTATAGATTGCTTAACAGTAGTAGAAAACTCTACTATGCTAATGGAAAAAGAATATGCAGATAAAATATCCATATTATTTGATACAAGAGAAGATGCTAATAAGAAAATAGAAGAACATAGACGAGATATCATATATTTAAAACAAGAAAATGAAATAAATAAAATAAAAATGATGGAATTATTAGAAATTGGTGGATTAAAAAAATAATAGATAATTAGTATACAGTCTACCAATTTCTTCAAAAAGTATTTTAATCCAATAAAGAAGTTATATCTAAACTTCAATTTCCAAGAAAAATAGGTAAAATAGTATTGCAATTTAAAATGAAAAATGTTATGATAAATAACATGAATAGTAAAGACAAAAACAAGGACAACACAAATAAAACAAGTCTAAAGAGAGTTAGAGAGTGGTGAGATTCTAACAGAACCTATTTTATTTGTTATCACCTATGTTGTTTTTATACTGAAATTTATGTAAAGATTAAGTATAGACGTAATACTCTCTCTCTGCGTTAAAGAGAACAAAGTGAAAAATTGTAAGAGAACAGACAATTTTTAATTTAGGTGGTACCACGGAAAAGATAACCTTTTCGTCCTATTTTTATAGGATGAGAAGGTTTTTTTAAAGAAAAAAGTAAAAGGAGGAATGTAAAAAATGGAAGAAGTAAAAATAGGAAGAGTTTACAGACACTTTAAAGGAAATTATTACTTTGTAGAAAACATTGGTCAATCATCAGAAACAAAAGAAAGAATGGTCATTTATAAATCTTTATATAATAGACATGATGGAGAAGGCAATATTTGGGTAAGACCAGAAAAAATGTTTTTAGAAGAAATACCAGCAGATAGGGTAGACAATGTAACTGGACAAAAACACAGATTTGAACTAGTAGAAGAAATAGAAAAAAACTATTTAAAGTAAATGTGTCCCTAGTGGACAGTTTTGTCCATTGGGACCAGGTACCGATGGACAAAAAAGTTAGAAGGAGGTAAGGCATGTATAAGAAAGTAGAGTTAAAGGAAGATGGCTTTGTGGGTATGGAACATGAAGTAACGAAGCTATGGAAGGAAAAAGATGTTATTCATAAAAACTTTGATAAAAATAAAGGAAAAAGGTATTTTACTTTTTATGATGGACCACCTACGGCTAATGGAAAGCCTCATGTTGGACATATCTTAACGAGGGTCATGAAAGATATTATTCCTAGATATAAAGTTATGAAAGGCTATGATGTTATCCGTAAAGCTGGATGGGATACACATGGACTTCCAGTGGAATTAGAAGTAGAGAAAAAACTAGGTATTTCAGGTAAGGAACAAATTGAAGATTATGGTGTAGAAAAGTTTATTGACCAGTGTAAAGATAGTGTATTTACTTATGTGTCTATGTGGGAGAAGATGACTGACCAAATAGGGTATTGGGTAGATATGGAACATCCTTATGTAACTTATCACAATCCTTATATAGAATCTGAATGGTGGGCATTAAAACAAATGTGGGAAAAAGGTTTATTATATCAAGGACATAAAGTTATGCCTTATTGTCCAAGATGTGGAACAGCGCTTTCTTCTCATGAAGTGGCACAAGGTTACAAAGATGTGCAGGATTTAACTTGTACTTGTAAATTTAAAGTAAAAGGAGAAGAAAATGTTTACTTTTTAGCCTGGACGACGACTCCTTGGACACTTCCATCGAACTTAGCACTTTGTGTAAATAAAGCGTATACGTACAGCTATGTAAAAGTAGCAAGACCAATTATTGATGGTAAAATGCAAGAAGAAGGTTCAGAAGAGGTTTATATTTTAGCTAAAGACTTAATTCCAGAAGTTTTAAAGAATATGGAATACGAAGTTGTAAAAGAGGTAAAAGGTTCAGAATTACTAGGTATGCAGTTTGAACAATTAATGCCATTTGCACAAGTGGAAGGCAAAGCCTTTGTAGTAATCCATGGAGATTATGTTACATTAACAGATGGTACAGGTATTGTACACATTGCACCAGCCTATGGTGAAGATGATAGTTTTGTTTCAAAACAAAATGGTATTGCTTTTGTAAATTTAGTAGATAAAGAAGGAAAATTTATAGAAGAAGTAGAACCTTGGGCAGGAAAATTTGTTAAAAATTGTGATAAAGATATTTGTATTTGGCTTGCTAAACAAAACAAATTATTTAGTTCTGCTAAGCATATGCACAGTTATCCACATTGTTGGAGATGTGATACACCACTGTTATATTATCCAAAAGAGAGCTGGTTTGTAAAAATGACAGCAGTACGTGATAGACTATTGGCTAACAATAACCAAATCAATTGGATGCCAGATACCATTCGTACAGGTCGTTTTGGAAAATTCCTAGAAAATGTAATTGATTGGGGTATTTCTAGAGACCGTTATTGGGGCACACCACTTCCTATATGGAGATGTGAAGATT
>CATZDQ010000126.1 GCA_958417695.1 uncultured Clostridiaceae bacterium
ATTTGGAAAGGACTGGAGAGTATAGATGAGTGAAGAAAGAAAAACATATTTAAAAAAACAAAAAAGAGAAAAGATAACCATTTTTATAACACAAGTAGCCATAATCGTCATCTTCTTAGCCCTATGGGAAATCTTAGCCAACATAGGTGTCATTGACAGTTTTATCATGAGCCAACCCTCTAGAATCCTAAAAACCTTTATGAACCTATCCCAAAATGGTTTACTAGAACATGTCGGTATTACCTGTTTAGAAACGATTATAGGCTTTCTATTAGGTACCATTTCTGGTACAATCATTGCTATTTTATTATGGTGGTCAAAATTCTTATCAAGAGTAGCCGAGCCATTCTTAGTTGTACTAAACAGCCTACCCAAAATTGCTCTAGGACCAGTTATCATCATATGGGTAGGAGCAGGCATGCCAGCTATTATTGTCATGGCATTAGCCATTTCATTAATTGTTACTATTCTAGAAATCCTAAATGGCTTTTTAAACACAGACAAAGAACTCATAAAAATGGCAGAAACGTTTCATGCAAATAGACTACAAATTTTAACAAAAATAATTATACCAGCCAATGTATCCACCTTCTTTAACTCTTTAAAAGTCAATATAGGATTATCTTTAGTCGGTGTTATATCAGGAGAATTCTTAGTATCCAAAGCTGGACTAGGATACCTAATTGTATATGGAGGGCAAGTATTCCAACTAGATTTAGTCATGGCTAGTGTCATTATACTAGCTATCGTAGCAGCACTTATGTATGAAACCGTCGTCATTATCGAGAAGGTCGTTGGGGGACGTATTTAATTGGTTTACTATAGAAATAAAAAACAAGAAAAAGACAAAAGAGACCAATATAAAATAAAAAGGTCTCTTTTTTGGTGTAACTAAACTAAAAAAAATGAATAAAATAAAAGTAGAGCATAGCTTTAGAAATATAAAAGGGGGAAATGCTGTGAGAAAATATGTCATTTACATTTTAATTGCGATTTTGATAATAGTCGGTATCACTACATATGTATTAACCAGAAGCAATCAAACCGCAGTAGGTATGCAAAAGATAAAATTAAACGAAGTAACAAGGTCTGTTTTTTATGCACCACAATATGTAGCCATTGAAAAAGGCTTTATGCAAGAAGAAGGACTAGAAGTAGAGATTACTACAGGGCAAGGAGCAGATAAAGTAATGACCGCCATTTTAGCAGGTCAAAGCGATATTGGGCTTGCAGGACCAGAAGCGTCTATTTATGTATATAATGAAGGTAAGGAAGATTATACACAAGTTTTTGCACAACTTACACAAAAAGATGGTTCATTTTTAGTAAGTAGAACACCTACAGAAAACTTTAGTTGGCAAGATTTAAAGGGAAAGACTGTCATTCCAGGTAGAAAAGGCGGTGTACCTTATATGACTTTAGAGTATGTTTTAAGACAAAATGGATTGAACCCAGATACAGATTTAGTATTAGATGATAGTATAAAATTTGATTTGATGGCAGGAGCATTTACAGGTGGAACAGCAGACTATGTAACCTTATTTGAGCCAACCGCCACAATGACACAAAATGCTGGTAAAGGGTATATAGTAGCTTCTGTAGGAGAAGCATCTGGAGAAATTCCTTACACAGCGTATTTTGCTAAGAAAAGTTATATAGAAAATAATAAGGATACTATCCAAAAATTTACCAATGCTATCTATAAAGGACAACAATGGATAAAAGAGCACACAACACAAGAAATTGCAGAAGAAATTAAAGGTTTTTTCCCAGATACAGATGTAGAATTATTAGCCAATGTACTACAAAGTTATAAAGATATAGATGCATGGAAAACAGAACCCACTATGAAAGAAGAATCTTTTGAATTACTACAAACGGTAATGGAACAGGCAGGAGAACTAAAACAAAGAGCGCCATTTGATAAAATAATTGATAATCAATATGCACAAGAAGCAACAAAATAAAAATTAAAAGTACAGATAGAATTTTTTAGAGTTCTACCTGTATTTTTTTCTTGCTAAATAGAAAAAATAGACATATAATAAAACTAATGAAAAAACAAGGAGGAGAATATGGAACCAGCAATTGTCTATTTTACAGACTTTAGAGCAAGACCAGGCTTAAATTTATTACAAAAGTTAAAAAAATTAATAAAACAAGCAGGTATAGAACAAATCGATTTTGACCACAAATTTGTGGCTATCAAAATTCATTTTGGAGAACCAGGAAATTTAGCTTATTTAAGACCAAACTATGCAAAGGTGGTAGCCGATTATATAAAAGAACTAGGAGGAACACCATTTTTAACAGACTGCAACACTTTATATGTAGGGAGAAGAAAAAATGCAATAGACCATATTGATGCAGCTTACGAAAATGGATTTACACCATATGCAACTGGCTGTCAAGTATTAATTGCAGATGGACTAAAAGGAACAGATGATATAGAAGTACCAGTTAATGGAGAATATGTAAAAAATGCAAAAATAGGAAGAAGCATTATGGATGCAGATATCATCATTTCACTAAATCACTTTAAGGGTCATGAATCTACAGGATTCGGAGGAGCATTAAAAAACTTAGGAATGGGATGTGGCTCTCGAGCAGGAAAAATGGAAATGCATAGTTCACGGAAAACCAGTATCCCTTATAGAAAAATGCGTAGGTTGCAAGCAATGTATAAAACAATGTGCACATGGCGCCATTTCCTATGATAAAAATGGAAAGGTACAAATTAACCATGAAAAATGTGTAGGTTGTGGAAGATGTATAGGCGTATGTAACTTTGATGCTATAAAAGCTGGAAACAACCATTCCAATGATATCTTAAATAAAAAAATTGCAGAATATACTTTAGCAGTAGTAAAAGATAGACCAAGTTTCCATATAAACATCATAACCGATGTATCACCAAACTGTGACTGCCATAGTGAAAATGATGCACCTATTGTACCAAATATTGGCATGTTAGCTTCTTTTGACCCAGTGGCTTTAGATATGGCTTGTGCAGATTTAGTGAATGAGCAAACACCATTTAGTAATAGCCATATAGGCGATAGGAAAAAGAAAGCAAAAGTAGAAGAAACCGATGTATTTATGCAAAATCATCCAGAAACCAACTGGAAAGTAGGATTAGAACATGCACAAAAATTAGGAATCGGTAATATGCAATATCAGCTAAAAAAGATTTAAAACAAAAAAGAAATCTCAAATAAAGTGATAACAATTCTCACTTTTTAAAAATAAGCCTTGAAACCATTGATAATACAGAAACCTAAAAATGGTAAAAAATAGATACCTATAGAAGACCTTTGACACGTCATAATATTGTAACAAAACTGTAACATGATTGTAATATAAAAAAGAAAGCTAAGAGGCGCAATACTTATATAAAAAAGATTGCCTAAAAAACATACCAGACAAAAAAGACAAAATTGAATAAACGTTGAAATATCAATAAAAAACAGATACATTGACATAACGGATATCTGTTTGACAATTCCATAGAATTCATATAATATGTAATCACTTCGAAAGAAGAAATTACATATTTTTTTATACGAATTTTGTAGAAAAAGAAAAAAGACAAAAATGAGAACAATTATCAAAATGTGTAAAAAACAAAGAATATTACACTCTGAGAAACAGAGTTATAATATATATATTTTATATAGGGGGTAAAAAATATGCAAGTTATCAAAAGAGACGGCAGATTAGCCGAATTTAATCCAGAAAGAATCGTAAAAGCAGTTACACTAGCCATGTCACAAACACCAGGAGGTGTCGATATAGATTTAGCGAATAAAATTGCAGATGGAGTAAAAAAACAATTAGAAGACAAAAACCAAGTTTCAGTATATGAAATACAAGACTTAGTAGAAAAGAAATTAATGTCTTCTTCTAGAAAAGAAGTAGCACAAAGTTATATTACTTATCGTTATAATAGAGATGTTGCTAGAAAATCTAAAACAAAAGAAATGTTCCTAGAAATTATAGAAACAAAATCCAATGATATTACAAGAGAAAATGCCAATATGAATGCCGATACACCAGCAGGCATGATGATGAAATTTGCATCAGAAACGACAAAACCATTTGTAGATGATTTTTTACTTTCTAATGAAGCAAGAGTGGCTTTCCAAAAAGGTTATATTCATATCCATGATAAAGACTATTATCCAACCAAATCTTTAACTTGTTTACAACATCCATTAGACAAAATCTTAAAAAATGGATTTAAAGCAGGTCATGGTGCCTCTAGACCAGCAAAAAGAATAGAAACTGCTAGTATCTTAGGCTGTATTTCCATGGAAACGGTACAAAATGAAATGCATGGTGGACAAGCTATACCAGCATTTGATTATTACTTAGCACCTTATGTAAAAGCAACATTTATAGAAGAAATTAAGAAAATAGAAGATTTCTTAGATAAAGATTTATCACATTTATATGATTATGAAGTAAAAGATTATATTAAAAAAGACTTAAAAGGATTACAAGGAGATGAAAGAGACATCCAAGCAGCTATTAACAACACTGTTGGAAGAGTACATCAAGCCATGGAAGCTTTCATCCATAATATGAACACCATCCATTCAAGAGGAGGAAATCAAGTAGTATTTAGTTCTATTAACTATGGAACAGATACTTCTCCAGAAGGAAGATGTATCATAAGAGAAATGTTACTTTCTACAGAACGTGGTGTAGGAAATAACGAAACACCAATTTTCCCAATCCAAATTTGGAAGAAAAAAAGAGGTGTGAACTACTTACCAGAAGATCCAAATTATGATTTATATAAATTAGCTTGCCGTGTTACTGCTAAAAGATTTTTCCCTAACTTTATTAACCTAGATGCAACCTTTAATCAACATCCAAAGTGGAACAAAGATGACCCTAATAGATATATGTATGAATGTGCTACCATGGGTTGTAGAACTAGAGTATTTAAAGATAGACATGGAGAAGATACTTCTATAGGAAGAGGAAACATTTCCTTTACCACTATTAACTTACCTAGACTTGCTATTGAATCCGCATATGAAGCACAAGAGCAAACAGGAGTTAGCTTTGTACTAGGAAAAGGTAGTGAAGAACATATGACAGCTGCCTACAAAAAAGCAGTTAAGAAAATTTTTATGCAGAAACTAGAAAAATACTGTGATATTACAGCAAGACAATTATATGATAGATATAAATTCCAATCTAC
>CATZDQ010000127.1 GCA_958417695.1 uncultured Clostridiaceae bacterium
CTAGAAAACGAGATACATCTAAAATATCTTGACCAGGAAAATGACTAAGGAGTTTATAAATCAAAAATACTAAGGTTAAAGCTACTAAACCAACAAAAAAAATATTTAAAATGGCTGCAGACTTACTTTGCATTACTAATTCTCTGGGAAGAGATAAAATGGTATGTGCAATGACAACAGAAAGAATTAAAACAATTGCCTCAGCAGTACTAATTTTAGAATATTGCATAAATTAGAAACCTCCTTTCTTCCATTTCATACTAATCTTATCTTGTGCTTTTTCTTTTTTAGGGTCTAAAAAAGAAGCACGGTATTCTTGTTTCCAAATAGGTGGGATAAAATAACTATTTCCACGACTATGTGCAATGGGGTCTACAGGTAAAGTAAAAGGAACACCAAAAGAGGTTAAATTAGAAAGTAGAGAAATATAAACAAATAGCCCCAAACTAATACCTAAAAATCCAGCAATATAGCCTAATAAAATAAAGACAAAACGAAACAGTCTTAAATGAAAGCCAAAAGCAAAATCAGGAATAGCAAAAGAAGCAATACCGGTAATGGCCACAATAATAATTAAAATAGGACTAACAATATTGGCACTAACAGCAGCTTGTCCTAAAACTAAAGCACCAACTATACCAATGGTAGGACCTATTGGACTAGGTACTCTTAAACCGGCCTCTCGAATCAGTTCAAAAGATACCTCCATAACCAAAATTTCCACAATAACCGGAAAAGGTACATTTTGTCTAGAAGCTAAAATAGAAAACAGCAATTCTGTAGGCAAAATCTCTTGATGGAAACTAGTAATAGCAATATAAATACCTGGTAACAACAAAGTTAAAAAAGCCGCTAAAAAACGAAGTGACTTTAAAAAATTAGCAAAATAAGGTTTCAAATTGTTATCTTCAGGAGAAGACATAAAATCTTTTAAAGTAGAAGGCATAATAATAGAATAAGGGGTACCATTTACAATTACAGCTACACGACCTTGTAATAAATAATGGGTTGTCTTATCAGGCCTTTCTGTTAAAAGCACCTGTGAAATTCCTAAAGTATCTTCATCACAAATCAACTGTTCTAACTGACCAGCAGAAAGAAGAGAATCAATGGCTAAATTGTGCAAGCGATATTTTACTTCATTAATCAAATCATCGTTAGCAATATCTTGCATATAGCAAACGGCACATTTGGTTTTAGTAATCTCACCAACTTCCACACTCTCTACAATCAAATTCTCATTATTAATAATTCTACGAAGTAAAGAAGTATTTGTCCTAATATTTTCTGTAAAAGCCTCGTGAGGCCCTTTAATAACTGTTTCATTTTGAGGCGTATCCACACTTCTTTGCTTGAATCCTTTTACCTCAATATCAAAAGCCAAAGAGAGCGTATCAATAAAAAGTGCACAATTTCCTGCATTCACACCAGAAAAAATAGAAGAAAAATCTGCAGACGTCTCCACATTATTTTGAGGAAGCAAACAACCAGAAATATACTCCACAATATCAAATTTTTTAACCTTACGAACGGTAATGTTATTTGTCACTGCCTCAGAAATAATGCGGTCTGGCTCTCCTTGATAAGTATTAGAACCATTGCGAAGCATCAAAGGATTTAAAATAAAATCATTAATTAATTTAGAATCTACCATTCCATCAATAAACAATAAGAAAGCCTTATACTGCTTATTCCTTGCATATAAAGTAAACTCACGGATAATAATATCACTATTAATTAAAGTATTATATTTAGTCTTCACAAAATCTAAATTCACCTGTAAACTAGGAAAAACGTTTTTAGCCATATTCGGATTTTGACTACTATTTTCCACTTGAGAAGAAGCGGTAGAGTCATTAGATAAAGCAGAATCATTAGGTAAAGCGTTTTCAGGTAAAGAAAAATGATATTCTGTTTGAGGTTTCCAAGTAAATAAATCCAGTAATTTTTTAAGCATAAAACCAAGTACCACCTTTTTAAAAATCTTTTTTACTATCTTTTCCAAATTTATTATTTTCTATACATAAACAATGGGGGCCGGCCTTTTTTTGTTTACTAGCAAAAAGTAAAAAATAAAGTATAAAAAATAAAAAAATACCTTTTCTTTTTTCTAGAAAGTGTAGTACAATAAGAATATATATAAAAGAATGGAAAGAGCCATTCTTTTATACATGATAGGAACAATCGTATCATATAATCATAAGAAAAACTTAAAGGAGAAATGAAAGATGAAAATTGTATATGAAGATAAAGTACTACAGGTGCATGAAAATGTAACCGTTATAGAGGCTTTAAATGTAGAAATCAAAAAAGCAAAGGTAGAAGTAATTGCCTGTAAGATTAATCATGAAGTAAAACCATTAAATTATGTTTTGCAGGAAGAAGATAGAGTAGAGTTATTAAATGTATCAGATAGAGATGGGGCTAGAATTTATACAAGAGGACTTTTATTTATTATGGCTATGGCGTTTCATGAAGTTTATCCAGAAGCACTTTTGACAGTAAATTATCAGCTAAATAGCAGTATGTTATGTGAAATTTATAAGACGATTCCTACAGCAGAGATGATTCAACGAGTTAGAGAAAAGATGCAAGAAATAATTGACAAAGATTTACCTATTAAAAAAGTGGAAATGTCTAAAGAAAAGGCTTTAGAATTTATGGAGAAAGAAAATACAATTATTGGTAAGATGCAGATTGAGAATATGGAAAAAGAGGATGTATCTTTCTATTTTTGTGAGGAGTATTTTAACTATTTCTACGGTGTGATGCCTATTTCAACAGGATATGTAAAATGCTTTGATATTATGAAATATCATGATGGCTTTTTAATACGTTATCCAAGTAAAAAACAGCCAAATGTAATTGAGGGATATCAAGAAGGTAAGAAGTTGCTGGCTACATTAGAAGAATATGAAGATATATACAGAGTATTGGGAATTTGCACCTTAGATAAATTAAATAAGCTAGTTAGAGAAGGAAAAGCTAAGGAATTAATTCTACTTTCAGAAGCGTTACACGAAAAGAAAATTTCTCAAATTGCAGATAAAATTGCTGCTGATAGAAGAAGAAAAGTCATCCTAATAGCAGGACCATCATCTTCTGGAAAGACCACTTTTGCTAAAAGGTTAGGAATTCAATTACGATTAAATGGCCTAAAACCAAAAACGATTTCTGTTGATAATTATTTTGTAGAAAGAGAAGAAACACCAAAAGATGAATTAGGAAATTATAATTTTGAAGCAATTGAAGCAGTAGATTTATCTTTATTAAACCATGATTTAACAGCTTTGTTAAATGGGGAAGAAATAGCCATGCCAACTTTTGACTTTAAAGAAGGACATAAGATATATAAAGGGAACAAAATGTCTTTAGCAGCAGATGAAGTACTAGTGATGGAAGGCATACATTGTCTAAATGATAGATTAACCAAAGCAATTCCAAAAGAACAAAAATTTAAAATTTATATTAGTGCGTTAACTGTTTTAAATATAGATTATTATAACCGTATTTCTACAACAGATACAAGAATCATTAGAAGAACGGTAAGAGATAGCCAGTTTAGAGGATATCCAGCAGAAAAAACATTGGCAGCATGGTATTCTGTAACAGAAGGAGAAGAAAAAAATATATTTCCATACCAAGAAGAAGCAGATGTCATGTTTAACTCCTCTCTAATTTATGAATTTAATGCATTAAAAGAATATGCACTACCATTATTTGAAAAAATAGGAAAAGACAATCAGGAATATGCAGAAGCTAAAAGATTAGCAGAATTTTTAAAATATTTTGAGCCAATATCTATAGAAGATGTTCCTAAGAATTCTTTATTACAGGAATTTTTAGGTAATAGTTTATTTGAATATTAAAAATATGGGGACGGGGTATATTTGTTTAAACAAATATACCCCGTCCCCTTTTGTTTATGATAATTTAATAATAGCATGTAACTGTTTTTCGTCTTTACTTTTGATAGTGATGTAATGGGCTTCTTCTACTTTTGCATATAAGCAAATTAAATCTTCTCCTAGTTTGGCTTCTTTCTTATACATAATTTCTATATTTGAAAAGTTTGATTGGCTATATATATCTTCTGGCAAGGCTTCATAGGCTAAGTCTAGATAACATAGGTTATGCATATGGTGGTTAACATCAATATTACTACGTAGTACTGTATAATGATAACTGTGGGTATAATGAAGGGGTTCTTTTAGCTTTTCTACTTCTATTATTTCAAATACAGATTGAGGATTTGGTTGGTATTTTTGAACTAATGCTTCATCTATTTTGGTTAATCCTTTATCTATATGAATAAGTGCCCATTTAGATGTGGCAATAGCAACTAATTCATCTTCTTCATTGTACATTTCAAAGTCACGATAAGAATAGAATTTTTGTGAATAGCGAGACCAAGTTTTGACAGTAACCGTTTCACCATAGGTTACTCTTTTTAGTACTTGCATTTTCCAATGTAATAAAATCCAGGTTAAATGTGTTTGTTCTATATTTTTTAATCCATAACCAACTTTATCAGAGTGTAGACCTCCAATATCTTCAAAATAGCCTAAAATGGCTTTATTGGTTATTTCATTAGATGTGCCTACATCACGTAGTCCAATTTGAAATGTGTGCTTATAAAATGCCATATATATTACCTCTTTACTTTCTATTTTTTATTTCTGGTTCTATCGTGTTTTCCATGATTTGATAGACTTCTGGATGTACTTTCTTGGTGTTGATAGGTCTTAAATCTTTTCCGAACTAAAGCATGCGTGGTAGAACCTGTATGAATGGGAATAGGGTCATCTTTTTGGTAGATTTCATAAGAAAATTCTACTTTAGCAGGTGATAGTTTACTAATTTGGGTTCTGACTTCTAGTTGCTCTTCATAATGAGCAGGCTTACGATAATGACAGTGTAGGTCTATTAAAGGTGTTAAGACACCAATTTCTTCCATTTTACTATAGGGCAAACCAGCTTGCCTGCAAAAATCAGTACGTGCTACTTCGTACCAGATAGGATATACACTGTGATGTACAATCCCCATTTGGTCTGTTTCAGCGTAGCGTACAGTGATTTGACTTTTAGATATCATTTTGTCGTTCCTCCTTTGTTATATTCTTACATATAAAGGAAAGTATAACACAATTACAAATAAATGTAAACTAATCATG
>CATZDQ010000128.1 GCA_958417695.1 uncultured Clostridiaceae bacterium
AATAAAATTATCTATTGTGGAATTTTTATATCCACTATAGTTGCTGACATTAAAACTAGTTCCATTTCCTAAATTAATAACCTTTGTTCCACTAATACTACTAATGTTATAAGCCATTACCTGTGCAGAAGCACTAGCAGAAGTGTTTATCCCTTTATTGGTAATTGCCGTTGCTATTATGCTTTTAAAATTGCTATATTCTGTATTTAAATTATTATAATTATTTTGTAATGCATTATAGTTGTTTTGTAGATTCGTAAATTTATCTTGTGCATCTTTTAACTGTGTTTGTAAATTCGTAATCGTGTTATTTTTTTCTGTCAATTGTTTTTGTAAATCTGCTATTGTACTATCCTTTACTGTTATCTGATTTTTAAGGTCTTGCATTGTTTTTTTATTTTCTTCTATTTGTTTTTGTAGACTCACTATTAGAGCATCTTTTTGGGCACAACTTGCACTTAAGTTATCTACTTGTTTTTGTAAATCTGCAACTTGTTTTTGCAATTCCTCTATCTGTTTTTGTAATAGTGCTATAATCTCATCTTTTTTTGAACTTTCTTCATCTTCTGTCATCTGCTCTCCTGTTTCTAGTTCATAGTATAATTGATTTAATTGTATAGCCTCTGCTTCTCCTGCTAATGTTATATTTTGTTTGGCTTGCTTTGCCTTTGTAATAATCCCATTCTCTCCCATCGTTATATTAAAACTAATACCTGCTAATATAATTAGAATAATTATTGTAACGACTAATGAAACCATCGTAATTCCTTTATTTTGCTCCATATAAAACCTCTTTTGTATCTTTTTTTCTTATTTTATAGATACCGCTTTTATACAGCAATATATTTTAAGTAAACTATGGTTTAGATATATACATTTTAAAAGTTCTATTTTGATTTATTGATTATTTACTAAATTTTCTGGATTTAGGGGCCATAATTTCTCTACTACAAATCTTCCATCTTTTCTAATAAGGATATCATCAAACCAAATTTCTCCTCCGCCATATTCTGGATTTTGGATACATACTAAATCCCAGTGTATCGCAGATTGGTTCTTATTATTACTCTCTTCTAAACAATTACCTGGTGTAAAATGAAAACTCCCCTTAATTTTTTCATCAAATAAAGTATCTCCTACTGCTTTTTCTATATAAGGATTTACACCTATGGCAAATTCTCCAATATATCTAGCCCCTTCATCCACATTTAAAATATGATTTAACTCTTCTGTTTTATCCCCAGCTGTTGCTTTTATAATTTTGCCATCTTTAAATTCCAAATATATATTTTCAAAAGTAATCCCCTGATAAGTTGATTTCGTATTATAGGTAATATAGCCGTTTACGCTTTCCTTTACTGGTGCAGTTGCTACTTCTCCATCTGGAATATTAAAAGTTCCAAAATATTTTTCTGCATGTATCCCTTTAATAGAAAATGTTAAATCTGTATTTTCTCCTAAAATATGTACTTTATCTGTTTGGTTCATGAATTCTTGTAATGGTTCCATAGCTACTTTCATTTTTTCATAATCCATATTACATACTTGAAAATAATACGTTTTTAATTCTTCCAAGCTACATTGGTTCATCTTTGCCATCTCTTCATTTGGATAACGTAGGACACACCATCTGGTATGTTTTACTCTTTCTTCAAAATGAACAGGTAGTGTATATAAAGTCTGATACATTTCCATCTTCTGATTATTTACACCTTGGAAAGCCTCTTGTTTTCCAGAGCGAATGCCTATGTATGCATCCATTTGTTTCATTTTTATCAAGTCATATTTAGCATAGTTTTCTATTTGTTCCTTTGTTGCTTGTTCTAATAAAGCCCTCAATACGGTTTCATCAATAATATTAAATATTGGTAAAGCGCCCATGTTTGTCGCTAACTTTACTAATTCCTTGGCTAAAGGTATGCCTTCTGTTCCAATTACCTCAATTAATATCTTTTCCTGTTTTTTTAATTGGATAGAATGCTTTAGTAAGTTTTCTGCTAACATCTCATTTCTGATATCTTCCATTTTTCATCTCTCCTCTTTAGCTATTTATATCCTATCTTTATACTTTTTGCAACTCTCTATTTTTTTAAGAAAAAAGCATTTGATTTCTTTACTTTTTATTTTTTGTATTGCTATTTTGTTTGTTTTCAGATACAATAATTCATATAAAGGAGTCATTTATGAACTTATTATTTAAAAATAAAACCATGTATACTACTAAAATATATGAGCAATTTATCATTTTTCACACTAAGCTATATGGCCTAAAAGAAGATTTAGCCACGATTTTTATTACGCTTATGTTGGCTATTCTTTCTATTTCTCTATTTTACAGCCATTATCCTATTCAAGGTTTACTTTTTGTAGGTGTTACTATTGGCTTTTTAATTTGGAGATTTTATCGCCCTTCTAAAGTTATTCAAAAACAAAAGAAATCTATAGAAAAAAATAATCAAAATACGACTTCTAGCTATACTACTTATTATTTTTATCCAGATTATTTTGTGGTTTCTTATCAAAAACAATATTCAAAAGTAAAATATCGTAAACTCTATAAGGCTTACGAAACTTCTGATTTTTTTTATTTGTATTATGATAAAGAGCATACTTTTTTAATAGATAAGTCTTGTTTTTCTGTAGGAGATTCCTCTTCTTTTTCTAAATTTATAAAAGAAAAATTAAAAAGAAATTTTGATAAACAAACCACCTAGTCTTTAATAGACTAGGTGGTTTTCTACATATGAAATTCTTTTTGGATAAAAGAAGTATCATACTGATTGGTTACAAAATTTTGATTCTCCAAAATTCTGATTAAGAAATCAATATTCGTATCAATACCTTCTATCACAAACTCTGCCAATGCACTTTTCATTTTAGCAATGGATTCTTCTCTTGTTTTTCCATGTACAATTACTTTGGCTAGCATAGAATCATAATTTTGTGGAACCGTATATCCTGCATAGATAGCTGTATCTATACGCACACCGTTTCCTCCTGGTAGATGTAAACCTATAATCTTGCCAGGACAAGGCATAAAAGCTTTATCTGGATTTTCTGCATTTACTCTTGCTTCTAGGCTATGCCCTGTAAAAATAATATCTTCCTGTGAAAAGGACATTTTTTCTCCTGAGGCAATTTTGATTTGTTCTTTGATAATATCTACCCCTGTTACCATCTCTGTAACAGGATGTTCTACTTGTACTCTTGTATTCATTTCCATAAAATAGAATTGTTCATATTTATCTACTAAAAATTCTATTGTTCCGGCATTACTATAGCCTATCTCTTTTACCGCTTTAACTGCTATTTCTCCCATTCTTTTTCTAGTCTTTTCACTAATAGCACTACTTGGAGATTCTTCTAAAACCTTTTGGTTTCTTCTTTGTACACTACAATCTCTTTCTCCTAAATGAATAGCATTTCCATGTTCATCACCTAAAATTTGAATTTCTACATGGCGTGGATTCTCTATAAATTTCTCCATGTACAAACTATCATCTCCAAATGAAGTTTTTGCTTCTTGCTTTACAAGTTCATAATTATGGCATAATTTTTCTTCATTATAGGCAATACGTATGCCTTTACCGCCTCCACCAGCAGATGCTTTTAACATAACTGGATAGCCAATTTCCTTGGCTATTTTTTGACATTCTTCTTTAGAACTTACAAGACCATCTGAGCCTGGTACAACTGGTACACCTGCATTTTTCATAGTTTGTTTTGCCTTTGCTTTGTTTCCCAATAAATCAATTAATGGATAAGAAGGTCCTATAAATTTTATACCAATTTCATCACATATTTTAGCAAAATGACTATTTTCTGATAAAAATCCAAAGCCTGGATGAATACTATCACAACCAGTTAGGCAAGCAGCTTCAATAATGGCTTTTATATTTAAGTAACTTTTAGCAGAAGGTGCTGGTCCTATACAAATCGCTTCATCTGCTAATGTTCTATGTAAAGCAGTTTTATCAGCTTCTGAATAAACAGCAACCGTACTGATTCCCATTTCTCTACATGCTCTTATAATTCTAACTGCTATTTCTCCTCTATTGGCAATTAACACTTTTTTTAGCATTTTTTTTAATTCCTTTCTATGTTGACATTAACATAATTTAGGTATATAATTTTTCTTAGTTTTTTACACTATATTACATAGGAGGTATGCTATGGAACCAATTTTAAAGTATACAAAACTCTTCGCACTTCGGGATAAACTTTTAGAAGAGCGTCAACGCAATGGATCTAACAAGGAAATTTCTAAAAAGTTAGACCTTATTGGCGAAATTTTAAGACAATGCTTCATGAATGGTGATGTACTTCCCCACCATTTCTCTATTTTGGGAAGTTATGAAAATACCCTTGTTCAGTCTATTTTCGAAGAACTTGGTATTCATTCTTTTGAATCTGCTTATGTTGGTGAAGCACTTCATTTGAAGGATTGTCAGACAAATATTTTCTTGTCTGAGGAAACTACGCTGGCAGGGTAAAACCTGCTGGCTTTTTTCTTTTATACAATTGCAAATGTTAACTCTCCCTTTGCTGCAACTTTTCCCTCAACAGTTGCTATAGCTTCTCCTATACCAATCGGTCCTTTTTTCTTAATAATCTTTACTTCTAATTTCAAAACATCACCTGGTAAAACTGGTTTCTTAAAACGAAGTTTATCAATTCCACCAAATAAAGCATTTTTTCCCTTATTTTCTTCCATCGAAAGAATTGCTACTGCACCAGTTTGTGCTAATGCTTCTACAATCAGTACGCCTGGCATGATAGGATTACCTGGAAAGTGCCCTGCAAAATATGGCTCATTGATACAAACATTTTTATAGGCTATACAGCTTTCACCTGGTATATATTCTTCTACTCTATCTATCATTAAAATAGGTGGTCTTTGTGGAATAATTTTCATAATTTCATTAATATCTAACATACATTTTTCTCCTTTATGTTGACTTTTTATGGTTATTTTGATATAATTTTTGCAATACATTTTACAGAATGTAAGTGTCTTATCTATCCTGTTACTAAGGGAGGAGTACAGGATGGAATTCAAAATAATCTTTCGTTAAAGATTATAAGACCTTTTCATGTAAATGTATATAGAGCATCTTAGGACTCTGGATAATTAACCTATTTTTCATCTC
>CATZDQ010000129.1 GCA_958417695.1 uncultured Clostridiaceae bacterium
CTGTATTAAGAGTAGAACCAAATCAATTAGACCAATTATTACATCCAAACTTTGATGAAGCAAAATTAAAAGCTGCTAAAGTAGTTGCTAAAGGTCTAGCTGCTTCTCCAGGAGCTGCAACAGGTAAAGTAGTATTTACTGCTGATAAAGCTGTACAAATGCATGAAGCAGGAGAAAAAGATTTAATCTTAGTAAGACTTGAAACATCCCCAGAAGACATTGATGGTATGAATGTATGCCATGGTGTATTAACTGTTCGTGGTGGTATGACATCACATGCAGCAGTTGTTGCTCGTGGTATGGGAACATGCTGTGTAGCAGGATGTGGTGAAATTGTTGTTAACGAAGATGAAAAATATTTTATGCTTCCAGACGGTAGAAAAGTAGGAGAAGGAGAATGGATTTCTCTAGACGGTTCTACAGGTAATGTTTACGCAGAAAGAATTGACACTGTTCCAGCAGCGGTATCTGGAAACTTTGCTAAATTAATGGGATGGGCTGATCAATATAGACAATTAAAAGTTAGAACAAATGCAGATACACCAAGAGATGCAAAACAAGCTTATGATTTTGGTGCAGAAGGTATTGGACTTTGCCGTACAGAGCATATGTTCTTTGCTCCAGATAGAATTGCTGCTATCCGTGAAATGATTGTATCTAAAACAGCTGAACAAAGAGCGAAAGCATTAGATAAAATTCTTCCAATGCAAAGAGGAGACTTTGAAGAATTATATAGAACTATGAAAGGTTACCCAGTAACGATTCGTTTCTTAGATCCACCTTTACATGAATTCGTTCCACATGAAGATGAAGACATTAAAACATTAGCACAAGAAATGGGAATGACTTTTGAAGAATTAAAGAATGTAGTAGAAGGATTACATGAATTTAACCCAATGATGGGACATAGAGGATGTCGTCTAGATGTTACTTACCCAGAAATTGCTGTAATGCAAACAAAAGCGGTTATCCAAGCTGCTATTAATGTAAACAAAGAGGGAATGAACGTTGTTCCAGAAATTATGATTCCATTAGTAGGAGAAGTAAAAGAATTAAAATATGTAAAAGACATTGTTACCAAAACTGCTGATGAAGTTATTAAAGAAGCTGGTGTGGAATTAAAATACCATGTAGGAACTATGATTGAAATCCCAAGAGCTGCTTTAACAGCTGATGAAATTGCTAAAGAAGCTGAATTCTTCTCATTTGGTACAAATGACTTAACACAAATGACATTTGGATTTAGCCGTGATGATGCTGGTAAATTCTTAGGTGACTACTATGATAAGAAAATCTATGAATCTGACCCATTTGCTAAATTAGACCAAATTGGTGTAGGAAAATTAGTAAAAATGGCAGTAGAATTAGGAAGACAAACAAGACCTGATATCAAATTAGGAATTTGTGGAGAACATGGTGGAAATCCTCCAACAGTAGAATTCTGTCATGATATTGGATTAACTTATGTATCTTGTTCACCATATAGAGTTCCAATCGCAAGATTGGCTGCTGCACAAGCTGCAATTAAAAATCCTAGATAAACTTTATAGAAAAAATCTGTAAAATAAAAATTATATTTTAATAAGTAGAGTATATATACCATCATTTTAGGTATGTATACTCTATTTTGATTTATGATAACATATATGGTATAATAGCCGCATAGAAACTGTTGTAACTTGAAAAAGAAAGGAGTCCACTATGGTAAAGTGGTTTTTAACAAGAGAACAAGTTATTGCATACCTGCAATTTTTAAAAGGCATTCGGGAATTGCAGGAACGCTTATTACATGTTCAGATTTCCAAAGGGTTAGAAGAAATGGAAATTTGTCTTTTGGAAGAGGATAAAGATTTCTACACAAAGGCGTTGCAAAATGCCAATTTTGTAAGAGCTTTTTTTCTTCGAAGGAATTTGAAGCTTACTCAGGAATTCATAGACAAGGGGAAGACTAAAATAAGAATTCTCGAGGAGGAAGAAAAAAGTTTAAAAAGTTATGTAGACTTTGCCATTAAGGGCTTTTTAAACTATCTGGAAAATTCAAGAGCTCCCCACGCTTCAGAATAAGCGTGGGGTTTATTTTGTAAAAAAGACATATAAAATAGCAGGAGAAAAGATTAAAAATCGTCTATAGAAGACTTGTTTTTCTTCATTGACAATTCTCAAATAGAATCTTATAATAAAGAAAAGTGTAAGAGGGGAATGAATTGCATGAAGATAAAAAATATTATAGGTCATTTTAAGACGATTACCAAACATAAATGGGTAGTCTTTAAATTATGCTGTAAAGCAGGCATTCCATGGAGAGGTTTTATGCATGATTGGTCCAAATTTTCTTTTACAGAATTTGGAGAAGGTGTAAAATACTATACAGGAAAAAGAAGCCCTGTACAAATTGCAAGAGAGGAAAATGGATATTCTAAAGCATGGCTTCATCATAAAGGAAGAAACAAACATCATACAGAATATTGGTATGATTATGATATGCCTTGTCAGACTATCTTGATGCCATTTGCTTATGCAGTAGAAATGGTTTGTGATGATTTAGCAGCAGGTATCATTTATAATGGAAAAAATTGGACACCAGATACACAGTTACAATATTGGAGAAAGATTGGTTATAAAAAAGCACAACATCCGACTATTGCTAAATTTGCGGAAGAAGTATATAGGCAAGTTAGTAAGCAAGGTATAGACAAGACGATTACAAAAGAAAATTTAAGTAGAATTTATCTGCAAAAAATAAAAGAGGAAGAGAAACAAGAAAAATGAATGAATTAACAAAAGCAAAAATTAGAAAAAATAATATGAAACTCTACCCTTGGTATACCACTTTATCTGTCGATTTAATATTTTTTCATGTAGTTAAATTTTTATTTCTTACACAGATAAGAGGTACTAGTGCTTCCATGGTTGTTTTATCAGCTTCTATATATGCTCTTTATATGATATTCTTACAAATGCCGATTACGTATATGATTAAAAAAATTGGATTTCGAAATGGCATTATTGTAGGAAATTTATGTAATGTTGTTTATGTAATTATGATTTTGTTTAGTTCTAATATTTTCCATTTATTAATAGCAGAACTTATGAGTGCATTTTGTTTTTCTTTTAAAAACATTGCAGAACCAAGTTTATTAAATGTTTCTATACCAAAGACACAAAAGAAGAGTAATCTCTTTTCTAAAATCGATCAAAAAGGACAAGCCCGTTTCTATTATATAGATTCTATTACCACTATGTTAGCTGGCTTTTTATATGCTGTCAATCCATATTTACCATTTATTTTAACCATATTAACTTCTTGTATTTGTGCATTACTAGCAAAGGGATTTATAAATATGCCAATAGAAGTAGAAGAAACACAAAAAAACTCTATATTTACAAATTTTAAAACAATCTTACAATCCAAAAGAATGGTTTTACTATTATTATATTCTGGACTTATAACAGGAATTTTAGCATTAATAGCGGACTATCGAACGAGTTTATTGGTAGACTTACAAGTGTCTGCACAAGCTACTGGCATAATTGTAGCTATTATTGGTATACTAGCTGGTCTATCTGCTAAAAGAGTTACTATTTTTAATAATAAATATCATAACTATTCTTTAACTTATATTGCTTTAGGCATCTTAATTTTAATTGCTTTAGCAGGATTTATAACCTTAATACCGTTATCTTCTATTTTTATCATAGCAATAGTTGTTTTTTGTTTTTCTGTTATAAAAATGTTAGAAAGTTTATATAGGGGATTAATGAGACGTTATTTAAGCAATTTTGCTACTCCCATATTAATCGATAAGATTTATTCTGCACAAGGAATGTTAGACAATACAATGAGAATGTTAATTGGATTTTTAGGCTCTTTTTTACTAAATCAATATTGTACAGCAGAAGCGTTAATTATTTTAAGCATGTTATTTGTTCCAATTTTAGTGTTACTATTATATTTTATGAAAAGTAAAGTAGGATTAAAGCCAGAGAATTATAAGAAAAAGGAAATTTTCCAATGAAAGATGGTTTATGCTAATTTAGCATGCAAAAAGAAAGAGAGGTTATGGTAAAAATGACTACCAAAACCTCTTTCCTTCAGCACAGATACTCAAGAATTAATAGCAAGTACAATGCTTCTGCCTGCTCTATTCTTTGAGTAAAAGTGGTATTCCAATAGAAAACGGAGTAATTGGAACAAAAAGCTAGTAATTGCTTTTCTGTTTTAGAAAGACGAATAGACATTTTAGAAAGTTTCCTAGAAAGTCTTTTTGCGTTTTTTTCAAACTGTTTAACAGAAATGTCATTACCGCTAAAGTGCCAAGCTTCATATCCAAAAGCAAAAAGGAAACTTTTATAAGAAAATTTGTTTAATTGAAAATGGTAAAATTTCCAATTAGCGCCTTCGGGATTTAAAGTAACATGCTCTACAAAGGGAAGGAATTTCTTGTTACAGGAATTCTTAGTAAAACTTTCTATCAGATTTTGAATAGAAGGAGCATTTTCTATATAAGAAATTAAAGAATAATACTCCTTAGCATCATGCCGCTCTTTTGTTAAAAGCATCTTTCTAATCCTCCTTATTGGATTGTTTTTTTTAAGTAATTTATAAAATTATATCAAATTTACATAAAAATGTCAAAAAATAATTGACATAGGATACTATATATGCTAAAATAAGTTTCATCTTAGGAGTGTACCTAGAGATTAGAAGAAATCTCAAGCGGTACAAAAGTACAAAATAAGTACTTACACAGAAGTAGGATAAAAAGCCTATGGAGGAGTCTTAAATGATTTTTTCCATGAGGCTTTTTTTGATTTTTTAATTCAAAATGGAAAGGAGATTAAAAAAATGATACCAGAAAAATTAAAAATAGGTGATGAAATAAGAGTAATCCAATGCATCCGGCTCCGGCCTCATCTTGCAGCGCCCGCACTTTGGCGGCCGCTTCCTCCAGCGCCGTGTCCCACCATGCCGGCAAGCTCCATCCCCGGTCCACATAGTCCCGGTTGACCCCGTCGGATCCCAATTCCGGCGGGGCCAAATTTTGCAGCCGCGTCCCCGCTGCCCCGCCCAGTGTCAGGGTTCCCGCCGCCCCGGTCAGGGCGCATCCACCCAGGTTCAATCCGCCGGAGAT
>CATZDQ010000130.1 GCA_958417695.1 uncultured Clostridiaceae bacterium
ATTATATAATCACTAACTACTATTAAATATGACTTAACATTTGCCAAATTACTTGGCGCAGTTGTCCATCCATTACTGCTATTGCTTAAATCCTTAGTAGCTTGTCCATTTTCTGAATAATAAATCATTACTTTGCTAGTATCTATACCCTCTACTTGAACAACGGATTGTAATAACATATTCATTGTAGAAGATAAGTCTTGACTGGTTAGAATAGTCTTATTTCCTTTACTTGGAATTCTACCTAATACTTGTATATTATTAATCACATTATTGTAGTTATTAATAACACTCATAGCAAAATTCACATTTCTAGCGTCTGCAATAGTTTCAATCACACCTGTTTGTTCTTCTCCGCTAATAGAAGTTAAAGTATCTTTTCCCTCTGCATAATTAGAAATACTATTAGTTGTTATGACTCCAGTTGGTGCTACAAAATTGATTGTGGCACTAGTTTGTTTTTGTTCTGCTGCACTTCTTGTTTTTGTGCTCACATTATGATTAGTATAATTCATTATTATCTGGGCTTCTTTATTTGGAGTTAATTTGTTTACTGTTATATCTGCTGTAATAATTATGTTCGTTCCTCCAGAAACAGAACCGATACTATATTTGGTTTGTTCTCCTTCTAAAGTAAGTATAATGGATTTTGTACCATCTGCATTTTGTACTAAGGTTGCAGTCTTTATTTGTAATTCCTCATCAAATAATACTTTGACATCTTTTACTTGAATACTTTCTATATAAGCAGGTAATATAATCTCAATAGTTGGATTGGTAAATAAATTGTTATCTATAGAGTCTGTTCTTAATATTGCTTTTATCTCTACATTTTGGTTAGTAACCACAGTAGATAAACTTTCTTTATTAATAACAATGTCTGCCTTTGTTTCTGGTTCTGTCATATCTATGGTATTTTCCAATGTTTGCTCTACAAATTTCGTATCACCACTATAAGCTTCCCCTATTGCTTCAAATAGAAGACCATCAAAACTTCTCATTTGTTCTTTGCTATAAGCCATATCTCCTTTTATCGCTTTTGTCATATGCATTTCTAATTTGCCTTCTACTATTGGCTTACTCGTTTCTATTTTTAACTCATTACAATCTGCTTGTGATATATCTATTATATAGTTACCATTCTCATCTACTTTTGTATCTTTATTAATAGTTGCAATTACCGTATCTCCTTTATAGAATTGAAGGGTACCTTCTTCCCCAAATAGTTTTATAAATTGTGCTTTAGAAATGGTTACTGTTTTATAGTAAGCATAATGATTTCCTGAAACGGTCGTAGAACCTTTACTATTTCCTTCTTTTTGCACAAAAGTCTCTGCTTTTTGTGTAAATACAATCTTATCAGTTAATTCTGCAAGTCCAATATTAACAGCTATCGTTTCATCATAATTCGTCTCTATTTTTTGAGCAGCCTTAGTATTGGCATATATATAGCCTTTACTTATTTTTTGTGTATGATTTGTTATTTCAAAGCTTATAATTTGACTAATTTGCTCTTTTAAAGTAACTTTATCTTCTACTTGTGCTTCTATCTTAGTAGCCTTATAATGGTAAGCCTCCACCTCTACTTTTGCATTTAAAGTAACTTCTGTACCCCCTTTTCCAATTTTACTTAGCACTTCTTTTGGATACACATAGGTTACTAAAAATTCATCTTGTGCTTGTTTTTTCCATGCAACTTGTCCATTTTCATCTGGCTCATTTTTTACTGTTATATTTAACATTTTACTTTCTGCATCATAAATATAATTCTCTTTCGTAAAATGTACGGCTTCTTCTTCACCATTGGTTGCATTTGTACTATTACTAACTACTTTTACTTCTTCTGGTGCAATACCATCAATTATTGGGACTTGAATTTGTATTTGTGTTTGTTTCGTAGGTAATGCATTGTCTTTCATGTTGGTTTTTAAAATCGTTTGTAAAATGATACCTGCCTTTTGGTTTATTTGGTAAGGAATATATTTAGATACCTGTTGCTCCACTACTAACTCTTGTGTATTGGTCCACGCTAATTTCAAGTGAATCTCCTTTTCTATTTTTACTTCTTTACCATTGCTATCCACATATGTACCAGTCAATATTACGATATTTTCTTTTTCAAAATTACTAATGTCTATCTTATCTGCCATAGGAAATTCAACTGGTATTTCTATAATACTTTCTGAGCCTTTATTGATTTGATTTAAAGTAACTTCTGTTTTTGTTGCAGTTTGTACTTTATCTTTTTTCTCCATATTGCCTATTACAAAGTTTGCCTCTTCTGCTTGTGCATCTTTTATTTGTATCTTGGCATTTTTTAAGTACCCAGCTTCTGCTACACTTACCTTTGCATATAAGTTAAACACTTCACCAATTTTCTTAACAGCTTCATGTACTTGCTTTTCGTTTTCTACAAAGTAAGCATCAAAATAAACATTGGTGTGATTTGTTTGTGTAGATTGCTTTTCTAAATTAGCTTCTACCGCATAAACACCAACGCTGGCTATATTGGCTAATGTCATTATCATTACCAATATGGTTGCTACGATTTTTGTTCCTATTTTGTACATGAAAAATACCCTCCTACTTATTGTTTTTATCTTCTAAAAATAATATTAAATCTCTAGTCTATTATACTTCATTTTTCAGTATTTTTCAATGTTTTTCCCTTATTTTTTAAACATTTTATGTAGAATACATTTTTTGTCATTCTTCTTTTGACTATATTTCTCCCTTATTATACTAATATACTATATTCTTACATAATTCTACTTCTTTTTCAACACCATCTATCTGTTTTTTATTAGCCATATTGCTTCTTCTTTTACGGAAGCTTTCTTTCACTTTAAAATATTAAATTTTTATTACAAATTCATCACCGTTTAAATTCCTCTTACATATAATGAAATAGGAATTTAAGAAACATACTTAGATTTTAAATACATATAGTTTAATAGGGGTGATGTTATGAATGAAGACATGTCAGATATGATGCAAAAGTTAAGTGGTATGCTAGCTGGTAAAGAAGTTCCTGACAATATTAAATCCATGCTTCAAAATTTTACTGCTAGCAGTCAAAGTTCTGAAAACACTTCTTCTACATCTTCTCCAGAGCCAGAAAATAGTAACCATACTTCTGATTCTAATAGCCAAGAAAGTACAGAAAATAACAATCCTTTTGGAAACATTGATATTGGTACGATTATGAAAATGAAAACCATTATGGATAAAATGAATCAAAAAAAAGATGACCCTAGGTCTAATTTATTACTTTCCTTAAAGCCTTATCTTAAACCAAGTAGAAAGCAAAAAGTAGACCAGTATATACAACTTTTCAGTATGACAGAAATTTTAGAAGCATTGAATTCTACAGGTGGTGAGAAAAAGCAATGATGTATCCTTATCTTTTTGGCTCATTCCCTAATTTCAGAAGAAGTTATTACCATTCTGGTTACCATAATTTCCAATCTGGTAACTTAGCACAACAACAAAATGCTTATTTCCCTAAGCCTTCTGAGTCGCATTCATCTTATAGTACTAGTCATATACCTTCTTCGTACGATTATGTTTCCAAAAATGAAGTGCATAAAACAAATTTCGTACAGCATAACTCTACCAATGATTATCCTTCTGAGGCATGTCCTGAAGAGGAAGAAGAAGAAAAGCCTATTTTTGAGATTTTAGGTATTCGTTTATATAGTGATGACCTTATCCTTTTAGCACTTCTTTTTTTCTTATATAAAGAAGAAGTAAAAGATCCTTCCTTATTTATTTCTCTTATTTTATTGTTACTTAGCTAAACTAGTAGGGACGGGTCTGTTTTGTTTAAACAAAACAGGCCCGTCCCCATCTTACTCTAATGTTATTTCATCTTTTTCATTTACATAGGCATAATTATGTGTTTGTTTCTCTTCTTCTGGTTCTATTTCTTTTATAACATTGGAAATTCGTATTTGTGGGCAATCTATGGTTCCTGCTGCTATGATAGCTTGTTTGTTTCCCTTTGCACCAGCATGGGCTAATCCTCTTAAGCTACCTAATACGATTATGTTTTCTCCTGCTACTACTTCTGCTCCTCCATTGACATCTCCTATAATGACAATGCTTCCTTCATATTCAACTTTTTGTCCTGATCGTAAAGAGCCTTTATGAAACTTTGTTTCTGAAGAGGCTATTTCTTTATGAAATGTTTTTTTGATTCCATGTAGTCCTAGCATTTTTGGGCTTTCAAATTCAACATCTACATCAATTTCCTCTTTGATTATTTTTTGCACTTCATCCATTTCTTTGTTTTTCATAACCTTTCCAATGACGTAAATTGGTGTTTTATCATTTTTATAAAGTTTTTTTAAATCTTCCATTTTTTTCTTTAAACATTCTATTACTTCTTTTTGTTCTGCTTCTTCATTAATTTTAACTAAGATTTCGTCTTTCCTTAATTGAATGGTTACACAATTTTTCATAATTTAACATCCTCTTTCTTGATTACCAAATGCAATCGTTTCTTTTAAAATCTTCACACTTTTTAGTAATTCCTAGCGTTTTTAATTTTTTCACTACTTCTTATTAATTTATGGTTTCTACGGTTGGTATGGCTATCATGTTTTCTGTTACTTTATTCGCATTCATTCCAAAGTATTCTGCAATGATATCTCTTGCTGGCTGTGCTGCATAACTACCATGCTGTCCATTTTCTATCATGACAACAACAGCAATTTCTGGGTCGTCATATGGTGCAAATCCTACGAACCACGCATTTGTAACACCTTTTTTTCCAGTTTGTGCAGAGCCTGTTTTTCCGCCTACTTCTATATTGAAGTTTTTAAATATAGAATATGCCGTTCCTCCAGATTCTGTAGTAACACCTTTCATTCCCTCTAATACAGCGTTTAAGTTTTCTTGTTTAAAGGTGACTTTTTCTGATGTGTCTTCTTCAATTCCTAATCTTTGTTTTACAAATTTTTCGATTTCTTCTTTTGCAATTTCGTTACCATCTGCATCAATGACAGATTTAATGATTGTGACATCCACATCTTTTCCTCCGTTTGCTAACATACTGGTATATTTGGCCATTTGTAATGTTGTAAAACTGTTCTTTCCT
>CATZDQ010000131.1 GCA_958417695.1 uncultured Clostridiaceae bacterium
CCATACCAGAAGAAGCACCTGTTACTAATGCAATCATTCCTTCATCTCCTTTTTAAATTGTTCTAATGCTTGTACAATTTGGTCTGGGCAAGAGGTCCCTCTTCCCTTACAATCAATTCCTTTTAATTTTCCAATAATTTCTTCTATATGCATGCCTTGTACTAATTTAGAAATGCCTTGTAAATTTCCTTGGCATCCCCCAATAACTTGTAAGTTTACTACTATGCCATTTTCTATTTCAAAAATCATCTCTCTAGAACAAACACCTTTCGGTTGATAGCTATATTTCATTTTTCTTCACTCCTCTTAAAAACGTATAATTTGCTCGTACATCTCTATTGCATAGTTATCTGTCATACCAGCAATATAATCAATAATTGCCTTTGCATAATCTACGTTATTTGCTAAATCATATAATCTTTGATTTTCCTGTACATTTCCTTGCTTGCTATATAAAGTCACCCATTCTTGAAATTCACTAAGTAATTTAGGATAAACTTCTTTTTCTTCTTCTAAAAACGCTAAAGTATCTTCTGCTTTAAAATAACTATACAAAGTATCAAAAATCTGATGAAGTACTACTTTGAAATATTGATTAGATGGCTCTAATCGTCTATGCATATAAATGTTTTCATAATTAAATGCTTTCATACGATTTAGTTGCTCTAACACTTTCGATGAAAAACCTAGCCCTTCTTCTACATGGCTATTATCACATACATCTGAAATTACCATATTGATAAAGTTTGTATTGTTTATATTTCCTTTCATTCCCAAGATTTCTCTTAATTCTTCTATCTTATCTTTATCTAGTAATTTTAACTTTAAAGCATCTTCTAAATCTCTTCCTATATAAGAAATCTTATCCGCTATTTTGACTACACATGCTTCCCAAGTATAAGGGCTATAGGCGTTAGGCATAGTATAAGCATTTAAATCAATAGCTTCCTTCCTTGGCTTTATTCTATTTTCATCTACTTCTCCACAATGAGAAATAATGCCATCTCTAACAGCATAGGTTAAGTCTAAATTTCGCTTATTTCCTTCTTTATCTTCTAACAATTCTACAGAATCTACTAAATACAAGCCATTTCTTTCATGCCAAAAAGATTGGTTTGTTTTACTTCTAGCAATTTCATCTAATACTTTTTCTCCCACATGCCCAAATGGACTATGTCCTAAATCATGTGCTACAGAAATAGCTTTAGTTAATTCTGTATTCAAACCTAATGCATTAGCTATGGTATAACTAATAGATTCGACATAATTAACATGTTCTATCCTTGTACAGATATGGTCATTACTGGGTGAAAAGAAGACTTGTGTTTTATGTTTCAATCGGCGATAGGCTCTCGAATGTATAATTCTAGTATAATCTCGTCCAAATTCTGTTCTTTTTTCATTTTCTCTACTATATAAAGGTTTCCTTCTTTTTATCATATTTTCCCATTTTGGGTTCTCTTTTGTTGCTGCTACTTCTTCAAATTTTTTCATCTTTCATCACCATTTTTATCTTACCATATTTTGAATAACTGTACAAGAAAAAAGAGAATTTAAATATTTGCTCTAAATTCTCCTTTATATTCTTTTATTGACACTTTTTGTGTATCTTCTTTAATTATATAAGCTATTCTATCTTTTTACAATAATGTAAAGTCTGGACTTTCCATTAACTCTTTCATCTGACATAAACAGAAAGGATGGCCAGCAGGGTCTAGCATAACTTTCCAATTATTTGAAAATTGTTCCTTTGCTAAGCTTGCACCACAAGTAATTGCATGTGCAACTGCTTTTTCCAAATTATTTACAGCAAAGTCTATATGTGCCATTTGTTGCAGTTGTCCTGGCTTTTCTGGCCACACTGGTGGTTCATACATATCATTTCGTTGAAACAAAATACCCGGATATCCACCTTGTTTTACACTAGGTGCACTCACACAAGCCCATTGTTCATCATAAAAAGGAATTTCCCATTTTAGTAATTGGGCATAAAATTTGGCTAATTCATAAGGTTTTCTACAATCGATTGTGAATGCATACAATTTCATTTTGAATTCATCGTCCATTATAAAATTACCTCGTTTCTATTTTACTGTTCAAAAATTCTATCAAACTCTTCCCCATCAATTTTCTCTTTTTCTAGTAAAACACTAGCAACCGCATGTAATTTGTCTACATTGGCTTTTAAGATTTCGATAGCTGTTTGATAAGCTTGGTCTACAATCTTCTTTACTTCTTCATCAATAATACCGGCTGTCTCTTCAGAATACTCTTTAGCTTGTGCAAAGTCTCTTCCTAAGAAAACTTCTTCTTGTCCAGAGCCTAAGGTAATGGTTCCAATACGTTCACTCATACCATATTTCATAACCATATCTCTAGCAATCTTGGTAGCTCTTTCTATATCATTACTTGCACCTGTAGAAATATCATTTAAGATTAATTTTTCAGCTACTCTACCACCAAGTAAAGAAATAATGGTTTCTTCCATTTCTGACTTAGACATAAAGTTCTTATCTTCTGTAGGACGATACATTGTATAGCCTCCAGCCATACCTCTTGGTACAATAGAAATTTGATGTACAGGGTCTTGTGTTGGTAAAAATCTACTAACAACTGCATGACCTGCCTCATGATAAGCTACTAATTTATTTTCTTTTTCACTTCTTACCCTAGTTCTCTTCTCTGGTCCCATGGTTACTTTTACCATAGCATCTTCAATTTCCTTCATGCCGATTTCTGGTAAGTTTCTTCTAGCAGATAATAAAGCTGCTTCATTTAAAACATTCTCTAAATCTGCCCCAGAGAAACCAGAAGTATTTTTAGCAATAATTTTTAAGTCCACGTCATCTGCTAAACGTTTCTTTCTACTGTGTACTTCTAGGATTTGTTCTCTTGCTTTTACATCAGGACTTGGTACAACAATTTGTCTATCAAATCTACCTGGCCTTAATAATGCTTTATCTAGAATGTCTGGTCTATTGGTTGCTGCCAATACGATAACACCTTCATTTTCTGCAAAACCATCCATCTCTACTAATAATTGGTTTAAAGTTTGTTCTCTTTCATCATGTCCACCGCCAAGGCCTGCACCTCTTTGACGTCCTACCGCATCAATTTCATCTATAAAGATGATACATGGTGCTTTCTTCTTAGCTTCTTCAAATAAATCTCTTACTCTAGAAGCACCGACACCAACAAACATCTCTACAAAGTCAGAACCACTGATAATGAAGAATGGTACACCAGCTTCGCCTGCAACTGCTTTTGCAAGTAATGTCTTACCAGTTCCAGGATGTCCTACTAATAAAACACCTTTTGGAATTCTAGCACCCATTTCTGTAAATTTTCTAGGATTTTTTAAAAATTCTACAATTTCTTCTAACTCTTCTTTTTCTTCATCAACACCGGCTACATCTTTAAATGTAATTTTGGTCTTATCTTGTGGATTAATCATCTTCGCTTTACTCTTACCAAAAGTCATCGTCTTATTGCCGCCACCTTGATTTCCACTCATAAGGAAGAACCAGAATACTAAGAAAATAGCTAATATACCAAATGGTGTTAATAAACTTAAGATGACCATAAAGAAGGATTCTGATTTCTCAGATACAGATATTGTTCCTGCTTTCATAGAATCTTCTAAAGTAGACATCATGTTGTCTATACTAGGAATATTGACTTCCTTTGGCACATTTTCGTTCTTTATGGTTACCTCTGCTCTTTTGCCATTAGAATCAATCACAATCTCTTTTACTTCCCCGGCTTCAATTTTGGCAACTAAATCTGAATACGTTAATTTATTGTTGCTATTATCTAAAATAGAAGTAATTAGAACAATAAATATGATAAATATAATTAGCCACATAGCTAATGTTTTTATACTATTTTTCAAAATATTTCCTCCTTTTGTTTTGCTTATATGTTGTTTTTATTCATTCATGAAATATACCACACCTACTAAGTTATTGCAAGTATTTTTCTAAAGTTTTTTCTTAGCAAACGCCCTTATAGCAAGCCTTTTACTACGGAAGCACGTTTTTAAACCACTTCTTGTTTACTAAAAAAAATTTTTCCTTTTGCTACCAATACCTTTACTTTTTTATTCGGTACTAAATATTTATTTCCCACATTGTTTTCACAAAGCTTCAAAATGTCTTCAACATGCACTTTTTCAATATCTTTAGCAGTTCCTAATAACCTGTTAATAGTATATCGCACAAGCCTACTTTTTATGACTTTATCTTGCTGATTAAACAATTTCAAATCTAAAATAATACAATTTTCTGGTGCAAAAGCTTGCTTCCCTAAGTCTTTAACATTACATGCCACCTCTATCTTGGTAAAGGTATCTTCTACTACCTTTTCAATATACGCATTTTCACACGCTACTAATTCTGATAAACGATTTAATGTTTGTATGATATTAGGATTATATTCTTCCTGCAAATACGGAATTAAGAGATTTCTGATTTTATTTCTTGTATACGTATTTTCTTGATTACTCTTATCATATTTAGGCTGTAATTTTTTTTGCTCACAATATTGTTCAATTTGTTCTCTTGTACAATGAATCAGTGGTCTAATAAATATCTCTTCACGTTTGGCCTCTATTCCCTTTAATCCATTGATACCACTACCTCTCATCAGATTCATTAAAACCGTCTCCGCATTGTCATTAGCGGTATGCGCAGTAGCAATTTTGGTTCCTCCAACTTGTTTAGCCACTTGCTCAAAAAAAGCATAACGTACTTTTCTTCCTGCTTCCTCTGTTCCTATCTTCTGGTTTTTAGCTATTTCTTCTACCAAAACTTCTTGCACAAAACAAGCAATCCCTTTTTCTTTGCAAAACTGCTCTACATATTTTGTCTCCTCCATAGCTTCTTTACGAATTCCATGATTAATATGTGCTACTACCAATTGAAAAGAAAAATCCTTTTCTTTTTGCAATACTAATACCACATTTAATAAATCCAAAGATTATGGACTTCCTAAAACACCTACCA
>CATZDQ010000132.1 GCA_958417695.1 uncultured Clostridiaceae bacterium
ATTCCAAATACGATTAATGGAATGTGGTTATCTCTACAAAGAGAAGTTGCTGTTGAATCTAATACTTTTAAATCTTTGTTCAAAATGTCTAAGTAGGTAATCTCATCATATTTTACAGCCGTTTTATCTAATTTTGGATCTGCACTATATACGCCATCAATTGTCTTAGCCAGTAAAATCACCTCTGCTTCTACTTCAGCAGCTCTTAATGCAGCAGCTGTATCTGTTGTAAAATAAGGATTTCCCGTTCCACAAGAAAAAATGACCACTCTTCCTCTTTCTAAATGTTTAATCGCTTTTCTTTTAATGTAGGGTTCTGCAATTTGTCTCATTTCGATTGCTGTTTGTAATCTAGTCGATAATCCTCTAGATTCTAGGGCATCTTGCAAAGCCAATCCATTCATAGCAGTAGCTAACATTCCCATATAATCTGATGTCGTTCTTTCCATTTGATGGCCATATCTACCTCTCCAGAAATTACCACCACCAATTACAACGGCTACTTGTACACCTAGTTCCACAACTTTTTTTACTTGATCACAAATCTTTCCTAATGTTTCTGCATCGACACCTGTTTTTTTATCTCCTGCTAAAGCTTCTCCACTTAGCTTTAAAAGGATACGTTTATATTTTATATCAGGCACTAAAAACACGCTCCTTACCTCTTTATTTCTATGGTTTCTATTCTATCACATACTGCTACAAAAAAGAAACAGTTTATGAAGATTTTTTTAATTTTTTTCTAACATATTTTTATTTCATTTGGCTCATACTATATACATAAACAAAGTGAGGTGGTAGAAGAATGAATCAAATATTAGATAAAAAAAGTACACAGTTACAAGCTACTTCTACCAATGTTTCTTCTCCTTCTAAAAAAAAGTTTTTATTTATTTTTTTTATTTCTATTAGTATATGCATCCTTTGTTTTTTTATTTATTTTTCTATGAAATATCATTTATGGGAAAAGGAAAAAATTTCCCGAAGTTTAGTAGAACAATTTTCTATTACTACACTTTACGCCAATAGCACTTCAGATGGTATTGCTACGCCACTATCTACTAGTTCTTCTACTAGTTCTTCAGAGCCTTTTGTGATTGGTCTAATAGAGATTGAAAGAATTAAGTTGCTATATCCGATTTTGTCTAATACTACTGAGGAATTACTAAAAATAGCCCCTTGTCGTTATGCTGGTCCTATGCCTAATCAAGTTCGGTAATCTTTGTATTGCTGGTCACAATTACGTAGATACTAAATTATTTAGCAAAGTGCATCTATTACAATCTGGTGACATCATACACATTTATGACTTACAAGGGCAAATGCTTTCTTATATGGTGTATGATACTACTGAAGTGGCTGTCCATAATACGAATTGTACAAGTCAAGAAACTCATGGAGAAAAAGAAATCACCTTAATTACTTGTAATAATGTAAAAGGTACAAGAGTAATTGTAAAAGCAAAAGAAAATAGATGATTTCATCTATTTTCCTTTTTATCTTATATTTCTATGTTTTCTTACTTTTCTATTCTATTTAATGTTATAGTCTTTTATTCTCTTATAAGCATAAATAGCAATAATAGCAGATACTGCAATTAGTAAAAAGATAGCATAATCGCTTGCATCACCCGTTTGTGGTAATGTATTGGTGTTTGTATTTACATAGTTACTACTAGCTGTATTGGTGGTTGGTGCTACTGTATTGGTAGTTACATTTGTTTGTTGTTGTGTATTCGTTGTTGTGTTTGTGTTCGGATTTGTTGTAATGTTGATTTGTAGTGGATTATCCGATGTTCCTGTTGCCAATACTTTGCTTGTAAAAGTAAGTGCTAAGATAAGTAGTAATACTATTAAAACTATTTTTGTTGATTTTAAATTTTTCATATTTTTTCTCCTTTTTTCTAATGAGATTTCTATTAGTATTTATATTTCTACTTTTTTTATGCACGAAATACAAATTTAATTGCTATAATTAGTGTAACGCTTTTTGTAAGTTTCGTCAACTTTTTTTATCATTTTTATTATGACATTTTCGTTTCTAATTGATTACATTTTCGTTACATATCTAATTATTCTTCCCTAAAACTTATTCTTCGTCCTTCTTAGCTGGCTCTTCTTTAACATTTTCTACTACTTCTTCTTTAACGGTATCTACCACTTCTTCTACTACTGTTTGTGTTGTTTCAACACTTGGAGCTTCTTCTGGAGCTACTTCTATTGCTGGTTCTTCTACCATTTCTTCTTTTACAGTAATTTCTTTGTTTTCAATTCTAGCACCTAAGTTTTCTTTTGTCTTAGCAGATTTTCCTACTCTATCTCTTAAATAGAATAACTTAGCACGTCTAGCTTTACCTACTCTAACAACCTCCACTTTTTCTACCATTGGTGAATGAATTAAAAATGTTTTTTCTACGCCTACACCATAAGCGACTCTTCTAACTGTAAATGTAGCGTTAACACCGCCACCTTGTTTTTTAATAATGATTCCTTCGAATACTTGGATTCTTTCTCTATTACCTTCTTTAATTCTTTGGTGTACTTTAATGGTGTCACCTACATGAAGGTCTGGAATCTTATTTTTCAATTGTTCATGTTCGATTGATTTGATAATATCCATTGATATTCTCCTTTCTTAATTTTCGTTCTTTTTCTTTTTATTCTTATTCTTATTTTTCTAATTTTTGTAATAAATCTGGTCTTTTCTGTTTTGTTATTTCTAAGGATTGTTCTTCTCTCCATTTGTGGATATTTGCATGATGGCCTGACTTTAGAACCTCTGGAACTTCTCTTCCTAAAAAAATTTCTGGCCTTGTATATTGTGGATATTCTAAAAGATTTCTATTAAAAGATTCTTCTTTAATAGATTCCTCTGTTAAAACCCCTTCTACATAACGACTAACACTGTCTATCAATACCATAGCTGGCAATTCTCCACCTGTTAGAACATAATCACCTATGGAAATTTCTAATGGATTTAGTTCTTCTATAACTCTTTGGTCAATGCCTTCATAGTGTCCACAAATTAAGATTAGTTGTTGCTCCTTGCTAAGTTCTTCTACCATTTGTTGGTCTAAGGTTCTGCCTTGTGGTGTTAAATAAATAAGTTTGGCCTGTTCTTTTCCTAAAATAGATTGATACGCATCATAAACCACATCTGGTCTAATCACCATGCCAGCACCACCACCATAAGGAGTATCATCCACTTTTTTGTGTTTATCTTTCGAAAAATCTCGCATGTTGATTAAATTCAATTGAATTTTATGGCTTTCCATAGCCCTTCCCAAAATACTTTGCCTCATTGGCTCAAACATTTCTGGGAATAATGTAAGCACATCAAACTGCATGTCTTTTTCCTCTCCTTTTAGTGTTCATCATCCCTTAGTCCTTTTAATAAATGAACAATAATTTTTCCTTGTTCTAAATTAATGTCTTTTAATACTTCTGGAATACTTGGTAATAGAATTTGTTTTCCAAGTTCATTTTTGATTACATATACATCATTACTACCTGTTGGAAAAATATCTTCTACTAGTCCTAGTTTTTCTCCTTCATCGGAATACACTTCTAAGCCTAATAAATCTGCAATAAAGTAAGTATCTTTTGGTAATTTTTTAGCATCCTTTCTATCAATCTCTAAATAAAGACCTTTTAGTTTTTCTGCTGCATTCATATCTTCTATGCCCTTTAATTTTAATAAGACCATATCTTTATGATAGCTTACCTTTTCAATTTCTACTTTTTGCTTGTTTTCTTTTTGGCAAATATAAACCGTTTTTAATTCTTCAAATCGTTTTATATCATCTGTAAATGGTTTTACTTTTACGATACCCTTTACACCAAAAGTATTTACAATTTGTCCTACTTCGAAATAATTTTGCATATAGATTCCTCATTTTTACTTTTCTATAAATTCTACTATTACCTTTTTATGTTCTTTTCCAGCAAGTGCTTTCATCATAGTCCTAATGGCTTTTGCCACTCTTCCTTGTTTGCCAATGACTCTTCCCATATCTGCAGAAGCTACTTTTACTTCAAAAGAAATTTCTTTTTCAGAATCTTTTTGTGTAATTTCCATAGTCTCTTTATCTTCGATTAAGTTTAGAATCATCATTTCTAGTATTTCTTTCATTTCTGGTTCCTCCTTAAAGACGGTCCCTCTTATTTTGCTTTTTCAATTAAAGCTTTTACTGTATCTGTTGGTTTTGCACCATTTTTAATCCAGTTTGCTACTTTTTCTTGATCAATCACAATTGTAGATGGTTTTGTCATTGGATCATATGTTCCAATTTGTTCAATAATTTTACCATCTCTTGGAGATCTTGAATCTGCTACAACAATATGATAAAATGGAGCTTTTTTAGCACCTACTCTTTTTAATCTGATTTTTACCATTCCTTTCACCTCCTGCAAATATCTTTTTTATTAACATAAAAAATTAATAACTTAAATTATCATTACATTTTGAAATTTTTCAAATCATTTGGATTGATATTTTTCATCATGTTTTTCATTCCTTTTCCATTTTGCATTTTCTTCATCATTTTTTGCGTCATTTCAAAGGATTTCATAAATTGGTTAATTTGTTGTACTGTTGTACCGCTACCTTTGGCAATTCTAATTCTTCGGCTTGCATTTAAAATTTTAGGATTTTGTTTTTCTTCCTTTGTCATAGAACATATCATTGCTTCAATTCGAACAAATTCTTTGTCATCTACTTTTAAATCTTTGATATTGTTCATGCCTGGTATCATTTTTAAAATAGAAGAAAATGAACCCATTTTTTTAACTTGCCTTAGTTGTGCTAAATAATCATCTAAGTCTAATTCCTTTTTTTTGAGTTGTTTTTCTAATTTTTCTGCTTCTTCTAAATCATCATCCGCTTCATCAATAAACACAAAACCTTTCTGGACACGATTTACCAGATGGTCCGAAATAGATACTTTCAGCTCCGAGGCAGTTGCTTCCTCCTCCGACGGTGTCGCTTCCCTCAGAAGCGCTGC
>CATZDQ010000133.1 GCA_958417695.1 uncultured Clostridiaceae bacterium
CAAATTAGAAATAAAATTCTAGTTTGTTTTTTTATGCAAACTTGTAAACAAATGACTGGACTGTAAAATTAAAAAGTATAAAAAAGAAATATTATAATCAATAGAAATAAAATATAAAGACAGTAAATTCTAGGATTTTTTATGAAAACTCTATAACCATTGAAAATACTACTTTCTCTTATGGAGAGTAGAGCTTCTTAATTTTATAAGAATTCTCAGAATTTGCCACAAGTGTTTAAAACTTCTCTTCTATAATACCCTACAATACTCACAATGTTTATCAAAGTCCTAATTCACTTATCTTTTAACTTTGTATTTCAGTTGAACATATGAATTATTTAATTACTTACATTCTATCAATTTACATTAACAACTAAAATAGCATTTCATAACTTTATTTTTCTTTTAATTATCCTTCTCTATTTATCATTTTTATAATATTTTTCCGCATAAAACATGTTATCTCTTAACATTTTATCTATTGATTCAAACTTACAATCTGCAAATTCTTCACACAATTTTAATATTTCTTTCTCATTTTCATTATTTAAAATATACTTTTTTATTCTTCCATCTTTAAATTTAAAAATAAATATCTTTTCTTTACCCAAATATTCATTCCAAAATCCATTTTTCAAAGTCTCATAAATATAATCTTCAAATATTTTTGCTTTATCACTTTTAAATGAAACTCCGTATCCACTATCATATAATTTTATTTCAAAATTATTTTCTTTTAGTTTATCAATATTATCAACCCCCATTAGATAACTAAAATTCTTTTCTATTATTTTAGTATCTAATGTCTTTTTACTTACCGCTATAAACCTTTTCTCTTCTGATTTTACTCTTCTCTCTAATTTTTTTAAATCTTCTGCTGGTTTTAAATTTTCAGGTTGTATTCCTCTATTTGATAACATATTTCTTACACTTAAGTTATTTTGTACATGCTCATTAGAAATACTATCTTGTCCATACAAGTCCTCCTGTATTACATTATGATTTGTCATTTCTGTTGCTAAATTTTTAGCAGCTATTGTAAGTGTAGGTAAAAAATCCGCTAATGGTCTATTCTCTTTTATACCATATTTGTCTTTCATTTGGGATGTATTTAATCCTCCGAAAAGTGCAGAATCTCCTCTTGAACGGATAATCGCAAATCCTTTATCATCTACTCCTCGTTCATAAATATTTTTAGACAATTGTTTCTCTGACTCTTTTAGTCTGTCTCTTGCTTCTAAACGATTCATTAATTTTATTCTATCTTCGATTATTTCTTGTTTTCGTGTTTGAACGGCAAAATAAGTTTGTGCAAAAGCTATTTCTTGTTTTTTAGAATCTCCATTTTGTGCTATTAAATAGCATGCATAACGTGTTAACATATAATCTTGTACTTTTCTTACGGCATTAGACCCTATAGTAACCATTTTATTAATGTCAATAAAATGGTTTTCTATTTCAATACCAGCATTTTTACAAGCTAACATCGCTTTGTTTATTACTTCAATAAAATTTTGCCAATTATTATACCCTAATACCTTTTGTAAATCTCTAGCATACCAGAATTCGATACTTTCATCTTTTTCTATATTTAAAATATCATCAAATTTTTGTTTTAAGGTTTCAATATCTTTTTTATTAAATTCCAAAATATCATCTCCAAATTTTAATTTATATATAGTTTAAAACATTTGTTTGTGTTTGTCAACGGATTTTTCTAAATTTCTTCTTTATTTAAAACTTCTCTTCTATAATACCCTACAATACTCGAAAGGTCCTAAGGTATTTATTTATGGGCATTTTATTTTAACAGTCGATAATGGACATTAAAGGAAAGACAGAAAATCTAGCTAATAATGGTATCTACACATGGGACCAAATCAATGGCTGTAAGGCAAGCAGTAGTGGTACGATTTATGGAATTTATGATTTAAGTGGAGGAGTATGGGAAATAACTAGTCGGTTATGTAGCTAATGGAAATAGTAATTTAAAGAACTATGGAGCAAGTATAGTCTATGACAGTTCAACACTAAAAAAAACCAGTACAAAATATACAACAACTTATCCATTTGATAGTAGTACAGACAATACAGGAATAGCTAATAATGATACGAACTTAAATACAGCAAGTAATAATAATTATAAGAAAAATACACTAATTTATGGCGATGGTATCCATGAGACATCGACGACTGGAACGGGAAACAGTTCATGGTACAATGATTATTCCTATTACTCAGGTTTATATGGTCCGTTCTTAATCCGTGGAGGTAATTTGTGGAACGGATTAGGTGCAGGTCTATTCTATTTTAATCGTAGTTTTGGAAATAGTAGTTTTGACTATGGATTTCGTGCAGTATTAGTTGTTTCTTAATATCTGCTATCATTTAAATATTAGAATAAAGTGTATCAAAATATCATGTAAAATATACATGGTATTTTTTCTATATAAGAGTAAGAATAATCATAGAATGGACAAAAACAGGGAAATAGTGTATAATCAGAAAAGTTTAAAAGAGGAGAAAACGAAAATGGAAAATACGTATCAAGAAACCATGTTCTTATTAAAAAAGTATCATATTTTAGCTAATAAAAGTTTAGGGCAGAATTTTTTAATTAATGATGAAGTAATTAATAAAACAATAGAGCAAGCACAGATTGGGGAAGAGGATTTAGTTATTGAAATTGGTCCGGGACTGGGGACTTTAACAAAACATTTATTAGAAAAGGCTAAAAGAGTAGTGGCTATTGAATTAGATACTAGAATGCTTACTATCTTAAAAGACAGATTTTCTCTATATACAAATTTAGAAATCATTCATCAAGATGTTTTAAAGGTAAATTTACAAGAAGTTATCCAAAATGAACGTGAAAATTATCAGATAGATAAAGTAAAAATTGTAGCCAATTTACCATATTACATAACAACACCAATTATCATGAAATTATTAGAGGACCATTTAGAAGTAGAAAGTATAACCGTTATGGTACAAAAGGAAGTAGCCAAAAGATTAACAGCCATGCCTGGAAGTAAACTATGTGGTGCAATAACCTATGCCATATCCTATTATTGTGAGCCATATGAAATTGTAGAAGTACCAAAAGATAGTTTTATACCTGCTCCGGAAGTTTCCTCAGAAGTTATACAGCTAGTACTAAGAAAAGAGCTACCAGTGGATTTAAAAAATGAAAAATTATTTTTCCAAATTATTCGATTAGCATTTATGCAAAGGAGAAAAACGTTTATCAATGCCATTACTAATAGTGGTTTTATCGAAAAAGAGAAAATAAAAGAGGTATTAAATCAGCTATCTATTGGTGAAAAAGTAAGAGGAGAAGATTTAACTTTAGAGCAATTTGCTCAAATTGCAAATCTTTGTAGTAAATAAAAATATTAAGATTTTATGACATTGTAAAAGAGTATTGAAAAACGAAACATAGGTATGTTATAATGAAATTACTGATAATAGGGAGAGTTGTGTGTATATGAATCAAATTCTAGTTACAGAAAAATTATATATTACACCAGAACTACGCAGAAAAAAGAAACGCTATAAAATGGAGTTTTTTTTATCTGTGCTATTTGTGTGCTTGTTATCTTCTTATTATATTTACGCAGAAATCGATAGAGGAAAGAGTGAAGAGGTATCACAAGAAATCTTATCACAAGTAATGTCTCCAGTACAAAGTAATGAAGATACCACTACTAGAAAATCAAATGATAATGTGATTATTGTGGCAATAGAAGATGACGAAGATTTAGACCAACAAATTATAACGCAGCCTCCTAAGAAACAAAGTAATACCAAGGAGTATACAACAACCAGTGGTGTAACCTATCATATAGAGTCTGTTGTGAATATTGAAAGACTGGGTATTAATTATCCAATTATAACCGAAACATCAGAAGAATTATTGAAAATATCACTTAATAAGTATTGGGGACCTTCTCCAAATGAAATAGGAAATTATTGTGTAGTAGGACATAATTATAAGAACAAGAAGATGTTTGGAAGATTGAATGAAATTGTAAATGGGGATATTGTAGAATTAACAGATATGGATGGCAATTTAGTACGTTATTCTGTTTATGATAAATATATTGTAGAGCCAACAGATGTCAGTTGTACAAGTCAGCTTACTGGTGGAAAAAGAGAAATTACCTTAATTACTTGTACCAATTATGGACAACAAAGATTGGTTGTAAAAGCAAGAGAAATTAAATAAGTAGTGATAGAGAAAAAGAATCAGTTATGCTGGTTCTTTTTTCTATGTAAACTGGTAAACAAATAACTATTCTAGAAATAAGAAAATTATAAAGGAGGAATATTATAATTATTAAAATGTAAGAAATATAACTAAAAAACATAAGAAAAGGAGAAAGAGATGAGGGAAAAAGAAAGACAAAAGGGTGTTACTTTAATAGCTTTAGTCATTACGATTGTAGTGCTAATTATTTTAGCTGGTGTAGCAATAAATGCTTTGGTTGGAGAAAACGGAATTATTATGCAAGCACAAAGAGCAAAAGAAGATACAGATAAAAGCCAAAAGGAAGAATTAAGTAGTTTAGTAAGTTTAGAACAACAACTTGATGAAGCACTGGGGCAAACTTATGTAATAGAAAAAGGGGTTAATAAACCCGTATTAACAACAGGAATGACGCCTATTAAATTTATAGACCCAACTACTAGTGAAAAAGGAAAAGTAGACAAAACAAATAGTGGAGATACTAGTTGGTATGATTATAATAGTAAAAAATGGGCAAATAGCCAAACAGAAGATGGTAGTATGTGGGTATGGATACCTAGATATGCCTATAAAGTAAATGAGATAGATAAAAAATTTGATATCAAATTTTTAATAGGAACGACAGACAATTATTATGATGAAAACGGACAAATTCAAACAGCAAAACGTTGTACTAATGTAGATGAACAAGTAGATACAAAAACAGGATATACAGTACATCCTGCATTTACAGATGAAACGAAAAT
>CATZDQ010000134.1 GCA_958417695.1 uncultured Clostridiaceae bacterium
CTATCTACAGGATGAACTAGCACAATGGATGCTATTTTTAAATAATCCTAATGATAAGGAGGTAGAAAATATCATGAAACAAAATGAACCTATTAAAGAAGCTATGCTAAAACTAAGAGAAATTAGTGAAGATGATGAATTAAGAAGAGTGGCACAATTAAGGCAAAAAGCAATTATGGATGAGAAGGCTATCAAACAACGTGCCATAGAGGTTGGTTTAGAAGAAGGCATACAAAAAGGTATACAAGAAGGCATGCAAAAAGGTTTACAGAAGGGTCTGGAAAAAGGCATAGAAAAGGGTATGGAAAAGGGCATAGAAAAAGAAAAAATAGAAATTGCTAAAAAATTATTAGCCAAACATATCGATATTGCTACCATTGCAGAGGTAACTAGTTTATCTATAAAAAATATCCAAAAGCTTTCTTCTTCTAATTAATCTTTTTATTATATGAAAAAACCATTACTGTATACAGTAATGGTTTTTTCTATTTATACAATAGGTTTTATCCTTCTAGAATATTCTTAGAATATCATTATAGGTTACAAAAATCGATAAAGTAATTAAAATCGCAAACCCTAATAATTGAATATTAATTTCTGTCTTTTCACTTAACTTTTTCCTTCTAATAGCTTCTATTAATAATAGAAGAATTTTTCCTCCATCTAGTGCTGGTATTGGTAATAAATTTGTTACCCCTAACGATAGAGAAATAACTGCTAGAATATATACAAAATCTTGAATTCCGCTTGTTTTAGCAACCACTTCTGAAATTCCCACTGGTCCCATTAATTGATTGACACTCACATTTCCTGTAACTAACATCTTCAAATTGTCTACTATAGAAAAAGCAAAATCGGTTGTTTCAAACAGTGCATAATATGCATTCGTAAATATAGTATTTTCTGCCTTCTTAAAATAGATTCCTAAGTAATAACTATTGGTTATATCTGGCGTTAAATCCACAGTAACCATGTTATTTCCTCTTTTTACCTCAAATTCAATTGTCGTCTCTGATGGTGCTTCACTAATTGCTTTTATAATTTCAGATTGACTATGCACTTCTATCCCATTAATTTTTTGTATTTCATCATTTTCTTCTAAACCTTGCTTTTCAGCAGCACTATTGGGTGTTAAGGCAATGATTTTAGTGGAAACTTCTCCACTACTGCTTCCTTTTAGATAAATTCCTGTATTTTTATTTTCTTGTTTTGTAGGTGTTACAGCTATGTCTTTCCATTGTCCCTCTCTTTTCACAGTAACGGTTAGAGACTCTCCATTAGATTGTTGTAATACTTTATCTAAATCTTCTTTTCTTATGACCGATTTTCCATTTATTTTTATCACTTCATCGTCTGGTAAAAAGCCCGCTTGCTGGGCTGCATATTCTGGAACTGTACTTTCTATCACTAAAGAAGAATAATTTCCTGTATATGTCATTAATAGAAAATAAACCAATAGCGCAAATATAATATTGACAATGGCACCTGCAGCAACAATAGCTATTCTTTTAGGAATGCTCGCTTCACTAAAAGAACCTTCCTGGCTAGACCTTTCTTCTTCCCCTTCCATACTCACAAATCCGCCAAGTGGGATTAAACGTAAAGCATACTTCGTGGTTTTCCCTTGTTTCTTCCAGATAGTTGGTCCAAAACCAATGGCGAACTCATTCACTCTGACTTTGCATAATTTGGCTACAAGAAAATGCCCTGTCTCATGTATGAATATTAAAAATCCTAATAGGAATATAATTTTTAAAGCTGTTAAAATAAATGAAATCAATCGTTTCCTCCCTATCTTTTTAACGTGTGTCTTATTTTTTATTTATAATAATGTAAATAAAGCATACGCAAAAGGTGCTAAAAATAATAAACTGTCTATACGGTCCAGCATGCCGCCATGACCTGGTATTAAATTACTATAATCTTTAATATCCACAAAACGCTTAATGCTAGATGCTGCGAAATCGCCTATTTGTCCTACCAAACTTAAGATAATACCCATTCCTATAATGAACCAATAAGAATATTGCATTCCCCAAAAAGTATTGGCTACATATGTATATATTAACATCATTGTCACGGCTCCAATGGTTCCACCAATACAACCTTCTATTGATTTTTTAGGACTAACCTTACTAAATTTATGTTTTCCAATTGCTTTTCCTACAAAGAAAGCAAAAATATCTGTACCCCATGCTGCAAACAAAGCATACCATATTAAAATATTGCCATTTGGCATTCCATCAATAAATGCAATAAACATCATGAAAAATACTACATAAAAAATACCAAAAAAGGTGTAACAAATATCTTTAAAACTCGTCTTCATATCTGTTGCAATAATTTGTGCAAATAGAATCAATAAAAAAGCTGGTGGCAAGGTTGTTACGACCACACGTAAATGTTCTACAGGAATTATATGTACAAAAGCAATACTTATACAACTTGCATAACCGAAGCCATCTAACTGGATTACAAATTTTAGAAACTGCATTAAAATATTCATTTAAACTCAAATAAGCAATTACAGCTAAACAAATATCTACTATATACTTATTCCTAATCAATAATACAATTAACACAATAGGAAATCCTAATAGTGCCGAAGTTAATCTTTTCCAATTCATAATTTTCTCCTTATCTTTTTTCGTTATTGTGCCCCAAAATTTCTTTTCCTCTTTTGATAAATGCGTATAGCTTCATCTAAATCCTGTTCTGTAAAGTCTGGCCATTTTTTATCTATAAATAAGAACTCTGTATACACAATTTGCCACGGCAAAAAGTTGCTCGTTCTTTTTTCTCCACTTGTACGGATAACTAAATCAGGATCTGGTTGACCTGCTGTATATAATTGTGATTCTATCGTCTCTTCTGTAATATCTTCTACTGCTAATATTCCCTGTTCTACTTGAGTGGCAATTTGTTTAGTCGCTTTTAGTAGTTCATCTCTTCCACCATAATTAATAGCAATGTTAAAGACAATGCCTGTATTGTCTTTTGTTCTTTCCATACAATTTTGAATACTTTTTTGCATACCTACGGATAATTTACTTAAATCTCCTATTATTCGCACTTTTATATTTTCTGTATCTGCTCTTTTACCATAATCATCCAAATAGTTTTGCATTAGTAGCATTAAAGCACCCACTTCTTCTTCCGTTCTTTTCCAGTTTTCCGTAGAAAAAGCATAAACCGTTATGTGTTTAATCCCAATCTTGTTAGCATATCTAACAATTTTCTCTAAAGTTTTAGCGCCTTCTTTGTGACCTTGCTTTGGTAACAATCCATGTTCTTTAGCCCATCTTCTATTTCCATCCATGATGATAGCAATATGCTTGGGTAAATTTCCTTGTGGTTCCATACATACTCCTTTTATTTTCTTACTTATTTCTTTGTTCTATATAAATAGCTAATTCTTTTAAGAAAGTTCCTTTTTCTCCAAAAGTCTTTGCTATTTCAACTGCTTCTTTTGTAAGTTTATCTAACACTTCTTTTGCTTTTTCTAAGCCATATTTGGTTACATAAGTACATTTTCCTTTTTCTTTATCATTGCCTACTGGCTTTCCTAAAACAGCTTCATCTCCAATTTCTGATAAAATATCATCTTTAATTTGAAAAGTTAACCCTATTTTTTCTGCATATTGGCTTAAAGTTTCCATATCTGCTTGACTTGCACCACCTAGCAAAGCACCAATACGTACACAAGCAGTTAGTAGCGCTCCTGTCTTATTTTGATGTATGTACTCTAAATAGGTTTCCCCTATTTGCTTACCTTCCCATTCTGTATCTAAATATTCGCCTAAAATCATTTTATCTACACTATTGGTAAATTCTTGAAAAGCCATTAATTTCTCTGCCTGTTTTTCTGATTTTTCTAGCAACGCTTCTGCTAAAACTATATATGCTTGATTAAATAAACTATCACCTGCAATAATAGCAGTTGACTCATTAAACTTCTTATGGTTGGTTAATTTACCATGTCTAAAGTCATCATTATCAATAGCTGGAAGGTCATCGTGAATTAAAGAGAAATTATGTATCATCTCCATTGCAATTGCAAAAGGCATGCACACTTCTATATCTTGTGCAAATAGTTGATAAGTTTGTAACATTAGAATAGGTCTTAATCGCTTTCCACCTGCCATTAAACTATATTCTACTGCTTCATTTAAAACCTTTTCTGGACATTCTTGTCTTCTTAAATGTTTCTCTATTTGCTCATTTACTATTCTTTGGTATTCTTGAATTGTTTGATTAAACTCCATTTTTTCATCCCCTACTATATTTTATATAGACATAATTTCTTTTTCTTTCTTTTCTAAGATTTGGTCAATTTCTTCAATTTTTTTATCGGTAATCTTTTGGATTTGCTCTTCTGCTACTTTTAAGTCATCTTCTGTAATTTCTGCATTTTTTTGTTGTGCTTTACATTCATCAATACCATCTCTTCTGATACTTCTTATAGCTACCTTTGTATCTTCTGCGGTTTTCTTAATTTCCTTTACTAGTTCTTTTCTTCTTTCTTCATTTAGTTCTGGGAAATTTAAACGAATCACTTTTCCATCATTATTAGGTGTAATCCCTATATCTGATGCTAAAATAGCTCTTTCTACTTCTTTTAATACACTCATATCCCATGGTTGAATAACAATTAATCTAGCTTCTGGTACCGAAATACCAGCTACTTGGTTAATTGGTGTTGGTGTTCCATAATAATCAATACTTACTTTATTTAAAATAGCGGGATTTGCTCTTCCTGCTCTTACTTCTGATAAATTTTGTTCAAATACACGAATTGTTTTATTCATTCTTTCTTCTATATGACTATAATCCATTTGATTTTCTCTCCTTTATTTCTATATTCTAATTTTTATTTATTTTCTATTTATCTTTTTATACTTACTTTATTAAGACCTAACAATGGTTCCTATAGACCCGTCGCGCTGGTCGCCTACCATCTCGTGTTCAAGAACAGCCCCGCAGTCGGCGA
>CATZDQ010000135.1 GCA_958417695.1 uncultured Clostridiaceae bacterium
AACTTCTTCTATATGAAATATGCGGATATTGTATCTATCTTTAAAGATAAATTTCCGTGTGAAAAATATACAGAAATGATTTAGATAAAAAGAACCCCGGCATTGCTGGGGTTCTTTTCCATCCTAATTTCTTATTTAGCCACAATATTATAAATTTTATTTTTTACATAAATTTCCTTAATAACGGTTTTTCCTTCTAATAATCCACAAATGGTGTCTTGCTTGTGGATAATTTCTTTTACAATGGCTTCTTCAGCATCTAAAGGAATGGTAATGGTGACCTTTACTTTTCCATTTAATTGGACAGGAATGGCTATTTCATTATCAATAGTTTTGGCTTCTTCATAGGTTGGCCAATTAGTTTGAGCAATTGTGCTCGTTTCACCTAATATTTCAAATAATTCTTCGGTTATGTGTGGGGCAAATGGATTTAATAATTGTAAGAAAGTTTTAAATTCTGCTTTATTAATTTTCTTTGCCTTATAGAATTCATTTACCATGGTCATAAAAGTAGAAACAGCCGTATTAAATTTCATTTCTTCAATATCTTCAGATATTTTTTTGATAGATTTATGCATCATTTTTTCAAATTCTGGAGAGTAAGTGTCTCCTTCTACTAAAAAGTCTTGCATATTCCATACTCTATCTAAGAATTTACCACAACCACGAATACTTTCCATAGACCATGGAGCGGTTTGGTCAAATGGTCCCATGAACATTTCATAAACTCTAAAAGTATCTGCACCAAATTCATCAATGATTTCGTCTGGATTGATAACATTTCCTTTAGATTTAGACATTTTCTCTCCATTAGAACCTAGTATCATACCATGAGAGGTACGTTTTTGATAAGGTTCTTTAGTAGGAACAACGCCAATATCATATAGGAATTTATGCCAAAATCTAGAGTATAGTAAGTGAAGTGTGGTATGTTCCATACCACCATTATACCAATCTACAGGACTCCAATATTCTAAGGCTTCTTTAGAAGCTAAGGCGTTTGGATTATGTGGGTCCATGTATCTTAAGAAGTACCAAGAAGAACCTGCCCATTGTGGCATGGTATCGGTTTCTCTTAAAGCTTCTCCTCCACAATGTGGACAAGTGGTATGTGTCCATTCTGTATGTTTAGCAAGTGGAGATTCCCCATTTTCGCCTGGTTCATAATCTTCAATATCTGGTAATACAAGAGGTAATTCTTCTTCTGGAACAGGCACCCATCCACATTTATCACAATGAACCATAGGGATTGGTTCACCCCAATAACGTTGTCTAGAAAATACCCAATCACGTAATTTATAATTTATTTTCTTAGTTCCAATGTGCTTGTCTTCTAAGTAGCTAATTACTTTTTTCTTAGCTTCTTCTACAGATAGACCAGTTAGAAAACCAGAGTTGATTAACTTACCGGTTTCTACGTCTGTAAAAGCTTCTTTTTCAATATCACATATAGTATCTGGACTATTAGATTCAATAACTTGAAGGATAGGAAGGTCGAATTTTTTCGCAAATTCGAAGTCTCTATCATCATGAGCAGGAACTGCCATAATAGCACCCGTACCATAGGTAATTAATACATAGTCAGAAACCCAGATAGGAATCAAGTTACCAGTTAAAGGGTTAATGGCTTTAATTCCTTTGATTTCTACACCGGTTTTTTCCTTATTTAATTCTGACCTTTCAAAATCAGATTTTAAAGCAGCTTGTTTTTGGTAATTCGTAATTTCTTCTAAGTTAGTAATGTTATTAGATAGTGTTTTTATAATAGGGTGTTCTGGTGCAACGACCATGTAGGTAGCACCAAATAAAGTGTCTGGTCTAGTGGTATAAACAACTAAAGATTCCTTTGTGCCATCTATTTGAAAGGTTACTTCTGCACCTTCACTACGTCCAATCCAATTTTTTTGTTGGATTTTTATTTTTTCTAAGTAGTCTACATCGTCTAAATCATCTATTAATCTTTGGGCATATTCCGTAATTTTTAACATCCATTGACTTTTTTCTTTTTGAACAACAGGGCTACCGCATCTTTCACAAACACCATTTACAACCTCTTCATTGGCTAACCCTACTTTACAGCCTGTACAGAAGTTAATAGGCATAGTGGTTTTATAAGCTAGTCCATGTTTATATAATTGGATAAAAATCCATTGAGTCCATTTATAGTAGGCTGGGTCTGTAGTATTAACAACTCTAGACCAGTCAAAAGAAAAGCCTAATGCTTTTAATTGTTCTGTAAAATGTGCAATGTTTTTCTCAGTGGTAATTCTAGGGTGTACATGATTTTTCATTGCATAGTTTTCGGCAGGAAGACCAAATGCATCAAAACCAATTGGATAGAGTACATTATATCCTTGCATTCTTTTCTTTCTAGCAATAATGTCTAAGGCCGTATAACTTCGTGGGTGTCCTACATGGAGTCCTTGACCAGAAGGATATGGAAATTCGATTAAACCATACCATTTTTTCTTCGAATGGTCATCTTCAGCATTGAAGGTGCCTTCGCTATACCATTTGTTTTGCCATTTTTTCTCGACTTGTGTAAAATTGTAAGCCATAAAATCATCCTTCCTTTTTATAAAAAATTATTTAAGAAAGTTTTTTTCTTAAATACATTGCCTATTATACTACATTTTCTAAGGAAAAGAAAGGAAAAAAATAAAATTTATTGAAAAGAAAAAAGATAATATTGGTTTTGTTATTTATGCAAACTTATAAACAGATAAACCGAAAAAGAAAAGTAAAAAAGTAAGTTAAAATAATATAATAAAAAGGAAAAAGTGATAGGAATATTGACTTTAACCAAAAGGTAATATAAAATTACTAAGAAAAGTATGAAAATTGAAATTTGGGAAAACATAAGAAAAAGAAAGGAAGCAAGAAAATGAAAGAAAAAAGAAAACAAAAAGGAATTACTTTAATTGCTTTAGTTATTACCATTATTATTCTCATTATTTTGGCAGGTGTTAGTATTAGCATGCTAGTAGGAGATAATGGTATCATTCGTCAAGCGGAAAGAGCAAAGGAACTATCAAAGGCATCTAGTGAACAAGAAGCAATGGAATTAGTCATTACTTTAGCACAAATGGAGAGTCAATTAAATGCTTCCAATTCGTATTATATAGGTATTCCTTTGTATGATAAGAATTTTGAAAATGGAAACTCTTGGAATATGATTGTGCTAAATAATAGTCAAGAAGTGTATGGAACTGGTTGGAATTTTGTAAAGCAAGGGACGATGGTAGAAGGATATGGTGAAATAGAGCAAGATTGGTTAATGAATTTCAATAATGGACAAATTATTCCGTTAGAAAGTGGTAGCTATTCATATTTATCCTATGAAAGTAGTTTAGCAATAACAGAAGGTTTAGTGTTTAATGCTGACCCTATGAATATGACAGATGCTTCCTCTTGGGGGGATAATGTTACTTTATATGGATTTGAAGATAATACAAATACTAGCTGGAATCAAAATCGTATTTCATTTGATGGTGTCAATGATTATATTAAAATCAATGGAAATTTATCGGTGGAAGATGAAATTACATTAGAATTTTATGGTAAATTTAATGACTATTCTGGAAATTATGAATATATTCCTTTATTTAGTGCCTATAGTAATAGTAAGACTAGTAATGTAGAAGGACAAGGTATGAGATTGTGGTCAATGAAAAAAGCCTTCTTATCTAATTTTGGCTATAAATCTTGCGGTAATGGTGAAGTATGGGAAAATGATAGTGCACCACACAATTTAAAAGTTGAGAAGGTAGTCAATTTAAATGAAGATGTAATGTTTACAGTAACGTATAGGCATGCAGATACTACTTATAGTGTTTATAAAAATGGAAAACTATTAAAACAAGCAAAGCTAGATGAAAATTATTGGAAGAATTTTAAGGAAAACGAAATTCCTAATGTAGAGTATTTTCAAATAGGTAAAGTGAGGTGGAATAGTATAACTGGTTATTTAAATGGTGATATGTATTCTGCTCGTATTTATAAGAAATGTTTAACAGCAGAAGAGGTATTACAAAATTACCAAAAGACGGTGGCTTATCATCAATTAAATATGGAATAATAGATTTTATGGACTTTTAATAAGTCCATTTTTTCTTGCTTAGAAAATTTCTAAATTAATGATAAAAAGATTGCTTATTCTATAAAAAGAGGATAAAATAAGTAAAAGAAGTCAGTAAGAAAGGGAATAAAAATTATGAGAAAATCTACCATTATAGCAGAATTTAAAGCAGATAAAAAAAGCGTTTGGGATGTGGTTACGAATAACGAAGATTATGGTTGGAGAAGTGATTTATCAAAGATTGAGGTTAAGGAAAATGGAAAACAATTTATAGAATATAACAAAGGTGGTTTTGCAACAACCTTTACAATTACCAAAAAAGAGCCATATGATTGTTATGCTTTTGACATGGAAAATCAGAATTTTCATGGACATTGGAAGGGATTATTTTCGCAGACACCAGAAGGAGGTACTAAAATTGAATTTACGGAGGAATTAGAGATTCCGAATAAGATAATGGAGATTCTATCTTATGGAATGATGCCTTTGAAAAAAATTCAAAAAACATATATAAAAGATTTAAAGAGAAAATTAGGAGAAGAGGAATGAATTTATATACAGAAAGGTTATGCTTAAGAAATTTAGGTATAGAGGATATACCAGATATTTACGCCTATTCAAAAGAACAAAACGTAGGACCAAATGCTGGGTGGAAACCACATGAAAGCTTGGAAGAAACTACAGAGATTGCAAAAGAGATTTTTATAGGAAAAGAGACAGTATGGGGGATTACTTTAAAAGGGGAAGATACAGTAATTGGTACCATTGGTTTAATTGAGGATTCTAAAAGAGAAAATCATAAGGCAAAGATGTTAGGTTATGCTATTTCTGAAGCTTATTGGGGAAGAGGGATTATGACAGAAGCATCTAAGGCAGTGATAGAGTATGGTTTTAAGCATAT
>CATZDQ010000136.1 GCA_958417695.1 uncultured Clostridiaceae bacterium
TGGCAAGCGAATTGTATTTTTAGGAGCGGAGCGACGCTAAAATGCAATGAGACGCTTTGCCTTTGGCTGGGAAGTGCCGAGCCTTGCGAGGCGATAGGGGCGTGCTTGCGTAGACAGGTCAAAATCGTTTTTTGCAAAGCCGGGGAATGAATACTGTCGTTTCACGTGAAACATTTCTTTATCGTTCATAAAAAATGGCCCTCAAGAGAGCCATTGGTGCGTTTTACATTTTTTATTTCTTTGTATTTTGAATGGTTTGGGATATCTCGAACGTTTGGAAAAGAAGAATGGGAGTAATCGCAAAATTTTATAAAATGGCTCAATTTCAAGCTATATAGAGAATAAAAAATGGCTACTGGTACTCAAATGGTACTGGAAGTAAAAAAGAATATTTAAAATAATAGTTTCAAGTGGTTTACATTTGGATAAAAAATTAGACCGTAGTTTCAAAAAACTCCTATAGTAATCAAATCCTTTGTTTTTAGACCATTCTTATTATTTTTATTCATTTTTTCCTCCTAATAAATAAATTCTTCTGCCATTTTTGTCTTTACTATTAAATTCTTGTAAACCTTTGATTTTTGTAAAAGCTCTTCATGGTTACCTTGGCTTTCTACTCTTCCGTTTTCAAGAACTACTATCTTATCCGCATTTTCTATGGACTTCATTCTGTGTGAAATTATGACAACTGTCTTATCTTTAATTAAATTACTTAATGACTCTTGAATTTTTTTCTCGTTGTCCACATCAAGACTTGCTGTAATTTCGTCTAAGATCAATATCGGTGCATCTTTTAAGAAGGCTCTGGCTATTGATAACCTTTGTCTTTCTCCGCCTGATAGCTCAGCACCGTTTTCGCCGATAACTGTATCAAAACCTTTATCCATTTTTTCTATAAAATCTGTGCAATTGGCAAGCTCTGCTGCTTTTATAACTTCTTCGTCACTTGCATCTTGCTTTCCAATCCTAATATTTTCCATGACGCTTTGATTAAAAAGAACCACATCTTGGAAAACTATTGAGACCTTATCAAAAAGAGATTCTGTTGATATTTCTTTTATATCTTTGCCATCAATTAAGATTTGTCCATCGTCATAATCATAAAGTCTTGATATGAGTTTCAAGATAGTTGTTTTACCGCATCCACTTGCTCCCACTAAAGCAGTTACCTCTCCTTGCTTAGCTTTAAAATTTATTCCATTTAAAACTTTTGCGTCTTTATTGTAAGAAAATTCAACATCTTTTAGATCAATATCAAATTTTTTCAAATTATAGTCTTCGCCCTCTTGTAATTCTTGATTTTGAATTTCTTTAAGTCTTTCAATCTTTGGCGTTAAATAAAATATCTCCATCATGCCCTCTTTAGATGCATCTAGAGAGTCTTTTATCTTCATAGCCGCTAGTAAATATCCTATAAGGTAGAGAGGGCTTATCTCTTTATTAATAATTAGATTTACCCCAACAAGTATTACGACAGCAAGGGAAATAAAGCTAAATATTGAAGATATGGACATAGTTAAAATAAGTCCTATTTCTGTCTTTAAGTGGACTTTTTCACTTTTATCCATTTTTTCATATAGCTTTTCTTTCATTTCCTCTGATAAGCCATAGGCTTTAATCTCCATTTGCATCTCGATATTTTCTTGAAAGCTTTCAGAGTTTTCTCTTAAGGCGTCATAATATCTTTTCTCTCCCTTAACTGAATGTTTTTTAGATAAAGGTATAAATATAAAACTTAGAATCGTTGGAATAATTACAGCTAAACCCATCTTGACATTGCCTACTAGCATCATGATGGATATTAGTGGGAAGAATAGTGCCATGCCGCCCACTTTTGGTATTGAGTGGCTCATTGCATGCTCTATACCTTCAATATCAGCCATAATTGTTTGTGAGAGATCGGAAATATCATGCTTAGAAAAGTATGATAGAGGTAGTTTTGATAAATTCTCTGCTGTTCTTACCCTTAAATCTGCACTTTCTTGATATGTTGTGCTATATAATTTATCGTATTCGATAGAAAGCAAAATATACATTGCTATCAAAGTCAAAACCGAGAATGCTAGATAAAATCCCTTGCTTTTGTCAATATTCTCCAAAACTTCTTGCGCAAAAATCATTAGTAATATGGCAGGAAGCATGGTTATACAGTAAACCAAAAATGAGGACAGTGTTGCTTTAGTTAAATTCTTCGCTCCTTTATCTGTAAGAGCAAATCTTTTTTTATAAAACTCCTTCATTTAAAACTCTCCATTCATTCGCACTGTTAAAGAGCTCTTGCAGTCTCTTATACCTTGTATCTCTTGACATTAATTCTTTGTCAGAACCTCTTTCTATAATTTTTCCATTATCCATTACAAGAATTTCATCTACATCTTTAATTGTAGAAAGTCTATGAGCAATCATGATAACTGTTTTATCCTTCATAAGGTTCTTGAAAGCTTTTTGTAGTTCAAACTCGTTATCTGGGTCAATAGATGCTGATGCTTCATCCATAATAATAATTTTGGAATCCTTTAAAATTGCTCTGGCAATTGCAATTCTTTGTTTTTCTCCACCGGATAAATAAACTCCTTTTGAGCCTATGATTGTCTTTTCTCTTTCAGGGAATTTGTCTAATATCAAATCGCATCCTGCTAATCTTAAGGCTCTCATGACATCATCTTTGACCGCGTCTTTATTGGCTAAAGCTACATTTTCATAAATGCTCTTCTTAAACAGTTTCGAATCTTGGAAAACAAATGAGATAGCTTTAATTAAGGCTTCGTCAGAATATTCAGATATTGGTATGCCGCCTATCTTTATGCTTCCTTCATTAACATTGTAAAAACCTGATATAAGTTTTGCTACTGTTGATTTGCCCGAACCAGATGAACCGACTAGTGCATAGGACTTTCCTTCTTGCAAACTAAAAGATAAGTTTTCTATTACTGCTTTATCATTATAAGCAAAGCTAACATTATCAAACTCTATATTATAGTTTTTAAAATTATTAAGATTGCCGTGCTCCAATTTGTCTTTTTGCATCTCCTTGTATAGAGCCTCTAAAGTATCTACTGCATAATTGCCTTGAGAGATGTATAAGGAGTACCACATCATTCTCATAAATGAAACAAAGAGGACTCCCGATAAAAATAAAATCATGATAAGCTCAAGTAATATCATCTTGGCGCTGCCTAAGCTAGTCATAAAATAAACTATAGGTATAATTAAAATGGCAATTAATCCAAAGAATAACCATTGATACAAAACATAAGGCTTTTTACAAGACAGTGAATAATCGTAAGCATACTTTGAATAATCTTTTATCGCCTTATAAAAGCTTTTAAATGACTCTACATTTGCTCTAAATATTTTTACAACTTGCATTCCTCTAACGTATTCAACGGTCTCGGCACTTAGTTTAGATAGAGCTTCCTGGTATATCTTCATAAATTTTTGCTCGCCCATCATTGCCCCTAAAATTAAGCAGCCAATTATTGTAAGAGCAAGTAAAGTGATGCCAACCCTTATACTTACTATAAAGCCAAGTACAAGCACAAGCACGGGTGTAATTATTGCCTGAGAGCTATCAGGAATCATATGAGCTACAACCTGATGTGTTTGTGCGGCATTATCATCTATGATCTTTCTAATTTTCCCAGAAGGATTTAAATCAAAGAACCTAAAGCTTGCGTTCTCTAAACCATCAATTCCTCTTTTTCTTAAATTTGTTTCAAGCCTAAATCCCAATAAATGGGAAAAAGCTCCTGAAGCAAAATAAAATATTGCTCCTGCTGTTAATATAAGAGCAGATTTTATTGCTAAATTTTCTGCTCCAGATAAATCTGTATGGATAATTAAATTGTCTAAAAATCTGTAAATTAAATAGTATCCATATACTGTAATTACTGCAGATATAACAGAAAAAATTATAGCGAAAAATCCAAGATATTTTTTGTCTTGTACATAAGCAAATAGCTTTTTATAAATCTTCATAATATTATCTTCCTTTTCTTTGATATCCCGTTTAGATATAAATTTGCTTTGTTGATAGTAATTATCATTGCCTTTCTATTGTATATCGATTATGATTACTAATACAATGGCTTGTCGAATTTAGGGCTAATTGGAATATTGTCTAAAGGGGATAGTGTGTTATGACTTATTATGATTTTGTAAAAGAATATATGAACGTAGATGAATGTAAAAACAATAGAAAATATTCAAGTGCCGGGCATACATTTTGTTGGAGCAAAAATAATTCAACTCATGCAGAAGGGCTTTATTGGTTTTATGAAGGAGATGGCTTCATTATTGATGTCCACGATTTTTATATCAGAGAAGAAGTTATTCAAAATAGTACTTATAGTATGTCAGACTATGTTTCAATCTATTCAAGCTACATCGTCAGTGCAAACGGAGAAAAATTTAATCCATATCAAACACTTACTGCAAACTCATTATGCACTCTAGATTTTGACAATATAAAAGATGACTTTCTTTTTTTATTACACGAAAACTGTTACTATCTTGCTGTTTCTATTGGATTTAAAAGAGAACTTCTAGGCAAGCACCTATCATCCATTAATATTGATCCAGAATCATTTTATAGGGCTTTACTTCAAACAAATCAAATAATACTTACAAAGTCTTTAGAAAAAGTGGCTATGGAAATTTTAAATTGTAAGATGGAAGCTCCTGCCGCTGATTTTTTCTTAAAAGCCAAAGCAAATGAATGGATAAGTATAGTAATAGATACCTACTTAAATAGAAAAAAATATAAAATTGAGTCTGATGATAATAAAGCACTTGAAGATGTAGCAAGATTCTTAGATGATCATTTCGCCATGAATGTAAATCAGGAGACTCTTGAAAAAATTTCTAAGATGAGCGGGACTAAATTAAAAAATTTGTTCAAAGAAAAATATGGTCAAGGCATTACAGAATACACCCAAAGAAAAAGAATGAATATGGCTGAGACTCTTCTCT
>CATZDQ010000137.1 GCA_958417695.1 uncultured Clostridiaceae bacterium
ACTACTCTTTTTATTTATTCTGCTATTTGTGCTCTCCAGTATTCTGGTATTGCATAATAATTATTTAATTGCTTACAACCTAGATAACAAGAACCACCATCTGGAATTCCAATATAATCATTTTCGCTGCCATTTGGTACTCTTTCCCATAAAGGAATTGGGTCGCCTTTTAGTGAAATACATCCTTGGAAAGTACAAATGAAATCTGTTACATTTGGACAACTGTCAAAAAAGTTAGCAGGTAGTTCTTCTAATGCTGTACAATTTCTGAATGAATACGAAAAGTTTGTCATATTTTTAAAACTATTAGCTGTAGGTGCTGCTATTTTTCTTAAATTTTGAGATCTATTAAAATCAATACTTTCTAAACCAGTAGTACCCCATTGTAAAACTTCTATAATATACCTCATATCTACATTAGCATCAATTTGTGTTATCTTTTTACACGTTCCGGTTATAGAGACAATATGTTCTTCTTCTATGCCATCCATCCCATTTCCATAAGTATGACTTACTGGTTGTGAATCTCTCGTAATTATATCTTTTGTACCATCTCCCCAGTCGATGGTCATACTTGCTCCATCAGTTCCCTCCACTGGAAGATCTATTACCATTCCATTTTCTATACGAATTAAAAACTTTAATGATTGTAAAGCTGGATTATTAATATCATCTGCAATTTCTTTATTTATTTGTTCTTCAGCCTTTTTTAAGTTCTCTTCTTCTTCCTTTTGTGCTATTTGTGTATTTTGTTTCGCCTCTTTTGCTCTTTCTATAATACCATTTTCTCCTATTAACATACTAATGGTAATCCCTGCTAAGATAATAAGGACAATAATTGTTATGACTAACGCAATTAAGGTAATACCTTTTTGTGTTTTTAAAACTTTCATAAAGTTCCCCTCCTTCTTTTATCCATTCTCTATTTTTTCTACTCCACTACCGCTCCAATAATACCAGCATCATTTCCTAATTTTGCTAATACAATTTCTGGTTTATTAAATTGATAAATCGTAGATTGTAACTTTTCTATCAATCTGGTATATAAAATTTTCTCATAATATACAAAACTTCCCCCTAAACATATAGCTTCTGGTTCCATAATATTACATATATTAGAAATACCTAATAATAAATCATCTATAAAAACATCTATGTAGTTATTGACTGCTTCTACCTGTTTATTTTCTATTAAAGCCTTTAAAATTTCCTCAGAAGTTACCGCTTCCTCTAAATCTAGTATTTTTCGTATATTTTCTTTAAATACACGCATGGAATTATACGTTTCAAAACAACCTTTATTACCACATTTACATAGGTTGCCATCTTTTTTGATAATCATATGACCATATTCTGAGCCTGCGTTTTTTCTAGGCTGTACTAATTTCCCGCCTAAAAAAGTAGCACCTCCTATACCGGTTCCTAGACATAAAAATACACTATCTTCATAATCTTTTAAGCTTCCATATTTTTTTTCTGCTAGACCTGCACATTTAGCATCATTACGTGCTATAACATCTACTTCATAATATTGTTTTAAAGCCTCTTCTATGGCTAATTCTTTAATCCCTAAATTATATGCACGATAAATTGTTCCATTTTTTACCGTTCCTGGTGCAGCTATCCCTATTTTATGAATAAGACAAGTGGGTGCTCCTACTTGTCTTACAACTTGGTTAATTAGAGACACCATGGTGTCTCTAATATATTCTTTATTTTCTTCTGCTGTGAAATGAGAAGTATTTAAATCTTGTTCTTGTTTGGCTACAATTTTTCCATTTTCGTTTACAATGCCAACACCAACATGACTTCCTCCTAAATCAATTCCTATTTGCAAATTTCATTTCCTTCTTTCTCTATTTTAGATTCCTGCAGCGGAGAATAAGAATCCACCCATGTATACTTGAATCATTGGTACTAAGATAACTAGTACGAAGAAGATTAATACGACACCTACGATGGAGTATACTAATTGTGGCATAACTTTCATAATCTTTTCTAGTAAATTGTTCATATCAATTTCCATGTATTCTACTAGTTTTTGCATCATTTCTGCTAAGTCTGTCTGCATACCTATTTTTAACATCTCTGTAATCATAGTAGAAGATAATCCTGACTTTTCAAATGGTTCTATCCATGAACTACCAATTAAAATATTGTTAATAGAAGTTTCTACCATTGATAAGAATACATAGTTACTAACAACGTTTTTACTAACCTCTAGTGCTTCTTGGATTCTCATTCCATTTTCTAAGTTTAATAACATCGCTTTTATAAATCTGGAAAAATCCATATTATAAATTAATTTACCAAAAATCGGCATAGTATATTTAAAATAGTGGAAATTATATTTTCCTTTTGGTGTGTTTATGTAGAAAATAACTCCAATAACAGCGGCTATAATAAGAGCGGTTGGTATGTACCACACATTAATTAATCCTGTAATAAATTCAGAGAAGGCTAAGGTAATAGGTGGTAATGTATCTGTACTTCCTACTTATGCATATACACCCTGAATAGCTGGTACGCCAATTAAGGTTCCTACCACTAACATAATTAATAAACCTGCAAATTGTATGATATTGGGTATTAATATACTTTTTACTTTTTTGGTTATGTTAGATGAATCATCTAAATATTTTACAGCTTGTTGTAAAGAGTTAGTAAGTGATCCAGATAGCTCTCCTACTTTTATCATATTAATGTAAATGTAAGGGAAGATATTAGAATAGTATTCCATTGTCGTATACATATAATCTCCGTGCTTCTACACCAGCTAGTATATCCTCTAATACTCCTCTAAATGATAAATTTTCTGTACTTTCTATAATCGTATTTAAGGCATGAATGTTATTAAAGTTTGCCTTTTTTAATAAATAAAAGTTTTGTGTAAAAATAACTAAATCTCGATTGGTAATTTTCTCTGTTCCAGATAGCTGTAAATTGATTTTTTCTTTAAAACTTACTTTAGCTCGTGCATCACTTTTTAATATGTTGGTGGAGTTGGCGGTTTTCATGATGTCTTCCATATTACTTACATTCTTTTTTGCCTTTTTCTGCCTTTTAGCTGCATAACTAATTTGCACAACACTAATAGGCATTAAATCATTGTTTTTCAATCTTTTGATTAATGTTTGCCTACTATTATCTTCTACTTTGTTTTTAACAACCACACCGGTTTTGGTGACTGCTCTATATACATATTCTGGCATTTTCTTTTTCCTCCATCTAATTTTCTAGTTTAAGAATGCACTAACTTCCTCTTTTTATTTTCAATTGCATAATAGTTCTGTTTAATGTTTCAATATTTTTTTCTTCTATTTGTGCTTTTGCTTGCTCTAAGGTGATTTTATCTGCTACAAATAGTTCGGCAATAGAATTAATTAATCCTATACTACCTTTTTCTAAATTACTTTGAATCGCATCTTCTATTTCTGAGACACTAATTTTCTCTTTACGAATAATACCTGCTACAATATTATCTACGACCATAACTTCTGGTACTAATACTAGTTTTCCATCTTTCCCTTTTAATAATCTTTGTGATACAACTAGTTTTAATAAGGAAGCAATTAGATATTTGATACTCTGTTGGTCACTAATATCATAAAAGTTAATCATTCTGTCGATGGTCTCTGCACAAGATTTAGTATGTAATGTTCCAATAACTAAGTGTCCTGATTCAGCCGTTTCAATCGCAGCTTCCATCGTTTGTTTATCTCTAATCTCTCCTACTACTACGATATCACAGTCTTCTCTTAGGGAGTTCTTAACACCATCACTAAAGCTTAGTGAATCTCTACCACGTCCAATTTCTTTTTGAACGATAATCGATTTTTTAGAGGTATGTTTATACTCAATTGGGTTTTCTAGTGTTAGTATTTTCTTGTTTTGTGTTTCGTTGATATCATTAATTAAAGCATTTAAGGTAGTGGTTTTACCAGAGTTCGTTTTACCAGTTACTAATATAAGTCCTTGTGGCTGGTAAGTCATTCTTCTTACGATATCTGGTACACCTAAATCTTCATATTTTGGTAATTTATTTTTAATTAATCTTAATGTAAAGGTTGGTACATTTTCTGTATAAGAAATGTTAACTCTCAGACGAATGTCTTCGAATTCAAAAGAAGCGTCTAACTTTCTAGTTTCTTTAAATACAGCATCTTTATCTAGGTTTCCTCTTATAAAATAGTCGTATGCTTCATATAAGTCTTCCTCTGTTAGTTCATCCATAGAGTCAATTGGTACTAAATCTCTAATAATTCTTAACATTGGTTTTAATCCAAAAATTAAATGTACGTCAGAAGCATCTTCTTTTTTTGCAATTTGTAAAATTTTATTAATGTTTATCATTGGTTTCTCCTTTCCTCCTCTAGTAAATACGTAATTTCTTGTTAATCTCTTCTAATGTTGTATATCCGTTTAATACTTTATTAAATCCATCAATGATTAATGGTCTATATTTTCCATTTAGTGCTTGTTTTCTAATTTCAATACTAGATGCACCATTCATGATAAGCTCTTTGACACAGTCATCAATTACTAGTACTTCATAAATGGCAATTCTGTCATAGTATCCCGTATGATTGCATTTCTCACAGCCAACTGCATCAAATGTTGTTTTTCCTTTAAAATCGATTTCTACATGATAATGGTCGGCGATTTCTTTCATAATGTGTTTTTCTTCTTCTGAAAATTCTCTTTTTCTTCCACAATGTGGACATATTTTTCTAATTAATCTTTGAGATACTGATGTTGCTAATGTACTAGAAATATCATAATCGGAAATGCCCATCTTTCTTAGTCTTGTGATAACTTCTATACTGTCGATGGTATGTATGGTGGATAATACGTAGTGACCAGTTTGTCCAGATTGCATAGCAATCTCAGCTGTTTCTTTATCTCTAATTTCTCCTACTAAGATGATGTCTGGGTCTTGTCTTAAAACGGT